>JAAHGL010000212.1 GCA_010692635.1 Symploca sp. SIO2C1
GGACGCCAGCTAGCTACCCTGCAAGAAGTTTCTCATAGCAAATTTACTGCTCCAGCTATTGGCAGGTTACTGGAAGATTTAGCCCCATTAGAAACCAGTTTGCCCTACAAATCTGATGAAGCTAGCTTGATTCGTGTCACTAGAAGGAAGTATGAAACAGCATTGAGAGTACCAGCTGAGTTTATGGCGAGACTCTCTAGACACAGAACAGAATCTTACGAAGCTTGGGCAAAAGCTAGACCGGCAAATAATTTTGCTGCGGTACGACCGTACCTGGAAAAAACCCTTGACCTCAGCCGGGAGTTAGCCAACTTTTTCCCTGATTATGATCATATTGCAGATCCGCTAATTGATTTTGCTGACTACGGTCTGAAGGTATCATTTTTGCGATCGCTCTTTGACGAGTTGCGGCAGCAACTGGTACCGATGGTCGAAGCTATTATTGAGCAACCTTCTCCCGATGATAGTTGCTTATGCCATTATTATCCTGAAGCCAGGCAGCTCGATTTTACCCTCAAAGTAATGAAGGAGTTGGGATATGATTTCCAGCGGGGACGTCAGGATAAAACCCATCACCCGTTTATGATCAACTTTTCCACTGATGATGTGCGCATTACTACTCGTGTCTACGAAAACAAACTAGATCAGGCTCTGTTCAGTAGCATCCATGAGATGGGTCATGGTCTCTACGAACAAGGGATAAACCCTAAACTGGAAGGTACACCCCTTGCCTGTGGCACATCAGCAGGAATTCATGAAAGTCAATCGCGGCTTTGGGAAAATATTATTGGACGTAGTTGGGGCTTTTGGAAATACTTTTATCCCCAGCTGCAAGCTTTTTTCCCCAATCAGCTAGGTAATGTATCTCTTGATACATTCTACCAAGCAATCAATAAAGTGGAGCGCTCCTTAATTCGCACTGACGCAGATGAACTGACTTATAACCTCCACGTTATGATTCGCTTTGACTTAGAATTAAAAATGCTCGAGGGTAAGCTGGAAGTCCGCGATCTCCCGGAAGCCTGGAACGAACGCTATCGTTCTGATTTAGGAATTGTCCCCACCAGTCATACTGAAGGAGTCTTGCAGGATGTCCACTGGTACACTAATCAGATTGGCGGCATGTTCCAATGTTACACTCTCGGCAACTTGATGAGTGCACAGTTTTTTGAAGCCGCTCTTCGAGAGAATCCAGAAATATCTACAAAAATTGAGCAAGGAGAGTTCACTACATTGCATAATTGGTTAAAGGATCGTATCTACCAACACGGTGGCAAGTACACAGCAGCAGAACTCATAGAGAACGTTACTGGTTCTGCGTTGCGCATTGAGCCATTCATCCGTTACATCCGCCGTAAATACGGGCAACTTTACGACTTGTAAATGTTGCTTTTGCTCAACTGTAAATAATTACTTTAAGGATTAATAATTCCTTAAAGTAATTTTCGATTGGGTTCTTATTGATCTACCATTATTTTTTTGGAGTTTGCAATGCTGAAACTGCTTCAAGACGTTCTTGATAGTGATGAGAAAGGAGAATTGCGTCAGTTTTTCAGTCAGCTGCGCACCTCAGAAACCAAGTATTTACTACGTAACGACATTCTTACTGCTTTTTCTGAATACTGTAACAACCAACAAAAACCGGAGTATTTTTATCATTATTCCCAGTTGGGTAAATTGATTTACTACACTCAGGAAATCATTGTAGAAAATGAATGTTGTTATTTGATTATCAGACCGAAAATTGCGACGGAAGAAGTATTCCGCATTTTTGAAGATTTGACAGTTGAGTCAGTCAAGATACAAGAACTCCTAGATGTGCGCGATCGCTTCGTCAACCACTACCATCCGATGGAAGGGGACGTGTTGGAGCTTGATTTCCAACCTTTCTACGACTATAGTCCTAGGATTCGGGACCCGAAGAACATTGGCAAGGGAGTCGAATTTCTTAACCGCTTTCTTTCTAGTAAGCTGTTTCAAGACCCTCGGCAGTGGCTGGAGTCTATGTACAGTTTCTTAAGCCTCCACCAATTTCAGGGCATCCAGCTACTGATTAACGAGCGTATTAAAAGCCAACAGCAACTATCGGAGCAGGTCAAACAGGCTTTGGAATTTGTTGGCGATCGCCCTGTAGAGGAACCTTACCAAGAATTTCGCTTTAAGCTACAAGAAATGGGTTTTGAACCAGGCTGGGGCAATACTGCCAGTCGAGTGAAAGAAACCCTCGAGATGCTTGATGAACTCATTGATTCTCCTGATTCTCAGGGACTAGAAAAGTTCCTCTCTCGCATTCCGATGATCTTTCGGATTGTCCTTGTCTCTGTACACGGTTGGTTTGGGCAAGAAGGTGTCCTAGGGCGTCCTGATACCGGCGGCCAAGTAGTCTATGTTTTAGACCAAGCTCGGAGCTTAG
Organism: Symploca sp. SIO2C1; assembly: GCA_010692635.1. Lineage (GTDB taxonomy): Bacteria > Cyanobacteriota > Cyanobacteriia > Cyanobacteriales > Coleofasciculaceae > Caldora. The sequence goes on from JAAHGL010000212.1 coordinate 2,414, forward strand.
AAAAACAGTTACAAGAGGATATCCAACTAGCAGGATTAGAGGGATTTGGTGTCAAACCTAAAGTAATTATTCTCAGTCGCTTGATTCCTAACAGTGATGGTACCCGTTGTAACGAACGTTTAGAAAGGGTTCATGGTACAGATAATGCCTGGATTTTGCGAGTACCCTTAAGGGAGTTTAACCCCAATGTAACTAATAATTGGATTTCCCGTTTTGAGATTTGGCCCTATCTGGAAACCTACGCCATCGATGCAGAAAAAGAATTGCTGGCAGAATTCCAAGGTGTCCCAGACTTAATTGTCGGTAACTATTCTGATGGTAACTTAGTGGCATTTTTACTGGCACGACGATTGAAAGTGACTCAGTTCAATATTGCCCACGCCTTGGAAAAGTCCAAATACTTGTTTAGTAACCTCTACTGGCAAGAAATGGAAAGCCAGTACCACTTCTCTTTACAATTTACGGCTGACTTAATTGCTATGAATGCAGCCAATTGCATCCTTAGCAGTACCTATCAGGAGATTGTGGGTAAGCCGGATAGTATTGGTCAGTATGAGTCTTACAAGAGCTTCACAATGCCAGATTTGTATCACGTTGTTGATGGTATTGAGCTCTTCTCTCCCAAATTTAACGTCGTGCCTCCTGGGGTAAATGAGAATGTTTACTTTCCCTACACTCGCCAAACAGAGCGATTACCAGAGGCTCGTGAAAGGATGGAAGAACTCTTATTTACCCTAGAAGATCCAGAGCAGGTGTTCGGTAAGCTCGATGACCCTACTAAGTGTCCTCTGTTCTCAATGGCTCGTCTTGACCGCATTAAGAACATGACGGGTTTAGCAGAATGCTTTGGTAAGAGTCAAGAGTTGCAGGAGCATTGTAACCTGATTTTAGTGGCAGGTAAATTGCGCACTGAGGACTCAACCGATAGTGAAGAAAGGGACGAAATTGTCAAGCTTTATCGCATTATCGATGAGTATAATTTACACGGTAAAATTCGCTGGTTGGGTGTACGCTTAGCTAAAGGTGACTCTGGTGAGATTTATCGCGTAATTGCTGACCATCAAGGTATCTTCGTCCAACCTGCACTGTTTGAAGCTTTCGGTTTGACGATTTTAGAAGCAATGATTTCTGGCTTACCAACCTTTGGTACTCAGTTTGGTGGACCACTCGAAATCATTCAAGATAAGGTGAATGGTTTTTTAATCAACCCCACTAACTATGAAGAAATGGCTCAAAAAATTGTGGATTTTGTTGCCAACTGTAACCAAAATCCTCACCATTGGAAAGAATTATCTACTCAAGGGATAGAACGAGTTTACAGCACTTACACCTGGAAAATCCATACAACGCGGCTACTATCTTTGGCACGGATTTATGGTTTCTGGAACTACGTTTCTAAGGAAGAACGGGAAGATATTCTACGCTATCTTGAAGCATTGTTTTATCTAATTTACAAGCCACGGGCAAAGCAAATATTGGAAGAACACATGCATTTTTGATCTAACTTACAACACACAGCATCTTCTCTAAACTCCTTGTAGGGATTGGAGAAGATGTTATTCCTCTTGGTGTCACTTACCAATGGATAATGGATAATGGATAATTGATAATTGACAATTGACAATTAATCAATGCGTTTTAAAGCCTCTCCTTTTGAGGAGAAAAAAGTACGCTTGAGATTTCCTTATATTCAATCCTCTCGATTTTAACAGAGGTAATTATCCATTATCCATTATTAATTATCCATTATTAATTATCCATTATCCATTATTCATTATTCATTGATTTGATATTACTGCGGCGGCTTAAAACATCTAATAGGGTAGTAAAAACTGGGGGTGGAGGAGCAATGAACTCAAGCCACTCTTCAGATAAAGGATGCTTTAAGGAGAGTCGCCAAGCGTGGAGTGCCTGTCCTGGTAGATTAACACCTAAGGAACGACCATTACTGTAAACAGGGTCGCCAACTATGGGATGTTGGATATAAGCACTGTGAACACGAATTTGGTGTGTGCGACCAGTTTCGAGCTGAAAATGCATTAGAGTGTAGTTGCCCAATCTTTCTTTAACTTGCCAATGGGTAACAGCAGGGCGTCCTCCTTTTTCCACTGGCACGACAGCCATTTTTTTGCGGTCTATAGGATGGCGTCCAATAGGTTGGTTAATGGTACCGTTAGTAGTTTCTGGGGCACCGTAGACAATACCAAGATATTGCCTGCGGGCAGTTTTAGCTGCAAGTTGGGCTTGTAAATGTTGATGAGCTTGGTCAGTTTTAGCGATCGCAATTGCTCCTGTGGTATCTTTATCCAAGCGGTGAACTATACCGGGACGTTGTACTCCACCAATGCCAGCTAGATTAGAACAGTGAGCTAACAGAGCATTAACCAGAGTTCCTTTTTCATGACCAGGTGCTGGGTGAACGACTAAGCCAGCAGGTTTATTGATAATGATGATGGCATCATCTTCGTAGAGAATGTCTAAAGGTATGGCTTCTGGTTGCAAGTCAAGGGGCTTAGCTTCAGGAATCACGACAGAAACAGTATCCCCAGGTTGCACAATAGCTTTTTTGGAGGTGCAGACGGTATCATTGAGTTGCACATTACCTTGCTCAATTAACTGCTGGATACGGGAGCGAGAGAAATTAGGTAGTTGTTGTACAACATAGCGATCGAGGCGTTCCCGCTGGGACTGTTTAATAAATTCCTTCGTGTCCTTTGTGCCTTCGTGGTTCATTTATCGATTATCAATTATCCATTGCTCACTATGGTTAAAATTATTGGTCGCAAATCATTAGGAAATCAATCAGTCTATGACATTGGTGTAGAGCAGAATCATAACTTTATCTTGGCGAATGGGAAAGTTGCTTCCAATTGCTTCAACAAATCTCATTCAACTGCTTACGGTTATGTAACTTATCAGACTGCTTACCTCAAGGCTAATTATCCTGTTGAGTACATGGCAGCCTTACTTACTGCTAGTAGTGGCAATACCGACAAAGTGCAGAAATATATTGCCACTTGTGCCAGTATGGGTAAGTCAATTGAGGTAGAACCACCAGATATTAATCGTTCCGATCTTGATTTCACCCCAGTTGCAGAGAAAATATTGTTTGGGTTGTCGGCTATCAGGAATTTAGGTCAAGGGGCAATTGAATGTATTTTACAGGCTCGCGCTACAGATGGACCCTTTAAATCATTTGCAGATTTGTGCGATCGCGTTGATTTGCGTACAGTTAACCGCCGTGCATTGGAATCTTTGATTTACTGTGGTGCTTTTGATTGCATTGAGCCTAACCGTAAGCAATTAATTGATGACCTTGATTTAGTCATAAGTTGGGCTCAGGATCGTGCGAAAGATAGAGATAGCGGGCAAATCAATATTTTTGATATTTTAGGAACTGCAACCCCGGAGGAAAATGGTAATAACGCTGCTTGGAAATCTGCTCCTAAAACCCTTGGTGTTGAGGATTTCCCTCCCCAAGAGAAGTTACGCCTAGAAAAAGAATTGCTAGGTTTCTATGTATCCGCACATCCCTTAAAATCAGTACACCATGCTAGTAAAGTTTTATCTCCGATTAATCTTGCCGAGTTAGGTGAGCAGCACAAAAAGAAAATTTTGAGTGCAATTGTTATGCTAACTGAGGTTAAACCTCATCTTACCAAAAAAAATGCTGAACCTATGGCATTTGTTCACCTAGAAGACTTGACTGGGCAAGCTGAGGGTGTGGTCTTTCCCAAAAGTTATGAGCGCATTGGCTCACTCCTGCAAGTTGATGCTCGTTTGATTGTTTGGGGCAAGGCAGATCAACGAGATGAAAAAACCCAATTTATTATTGAGGATGCTGAGCCGATTGAACAAGTACAAATGTTGATGGTGGAATTGAAGCCGCAACAATTGAACAAAAGTCAACTCACCCATCTCAAAGTAATTCTGCAAGAACACTCAGGAGAAAAGAATCAGGCAAAAGTCCCAGTCTTGGCAACGGTAGCTGCTCCTTTCCAGCACCACTTTGTTCGTTTTGATTCAAAATATTGGATACAAGACTGTAGAGCAACAGTTGCGGATCTAAATGCTAAAGGTTTTTCTGCTCATACTTCTTTGGTTAGTGGAATTTAACTAAATGAAAGCGATAAGTTCGATATTTCCAGGACAATCAGCCTAACTAGGGCTTGCTGAATAAGTCAAATGGTGACGAAAAGGCAGAGGGCAGAGGGCAGAAGGAAGAAATAAGGAAGAAGGTTATTCAGTAAAGGTTCAAGAGATTTTTGACAAATACATTTTTTTGTGATGTCAGGATTTACCGGACATTAGAAACTGCTCAGGCAATCGCTAAATGAAAGGATTTTTACTACAAATCGTCGAAAAACCTTGCACTTTCATGGGAAATCCCTGAGTAACCTTGGGGAATGGAAGTGCTCACCCACGAGGATAAATGCTTCATTCCTTCTTACTTGTTACTTTTTACTTGTTACTTGTTACTTATTCAGCAAGCCCTAACTAGGCAAGATACCTGTTCCATGTTAGTAGTAATTCAATATTTAACGCTTATTACTGATGCTCAAGCGCTCCATTCAACACTTGCTGTACCGAAAGCTGCAAATCTGGAAAAACGATTGATTCAATCAACTCATTTCCTACAAAAACCGTTTCCTCATAAAGATCATCTACCCAATGCAATACCAAAACCTGTTTTTTGAGTGGATCGACAATCCAATATTCGCGAATCCCCAGCAAGTTATACTCCACTCGTTTGCTACGATAATCTGTCGTCCGAGTCGATTCGCTAACTACTTCAACCACCAACAAAGGTGGTGATTCGTGAAGACGAATGATTGCCTCTCGCTCCAGCATTCCCTCCCATTGCTCCAGTGTTACCACTGTTACATCTGGAATCCGTGCTGTATCCCAACGTCTCCCACGGGGCGACTCGATAGCAATTAACCCTTGCTTAGCCACCCAGGCTAAACCTTGTTCCTGAATTTTAGCTCGAAATTGATCGTTGAGAAACTCGGTAATTGCACCATGTTTACCTGTAGGTTGACCCAGGGCATATTCTACTTCAGTATTATTCAACTTCACCATGTGATAAATTGATTTCTTGTTATTTGATTGATACTTTCTGACAAAGGTAAATATATAATTAGGAGCTTAATTAATTCGCGTCCATTGGGAAAATGTAGCAGCTTGACCACAATACTCATTGTCTTCATCGAGTAGATTCCATACAGTAACCTCTGAAATCATATACCGTTTACCTGTACGAGAAATGCGAACTCCTTGATAGTCGTGAAGATAACCCTTGGTTGTCACTTTGTTTAACAGACGTGAACGCTCCTCTCGCTCCATCGGCTCAGCTGAATACCTCGAAGGCATCTGGGTAAATTGCTCCCAAGTCATCTCCCAAAATTCTAAAGCCTTCCGATTACCATAGTTATAAATAGGGTCTGACTCAGTACCATGAGACAATACGGGAAAGGGCATTTCAAATAATGCCTGCGCTACCTCAATTGGTGAGCCACTGAAGTCGAGGAGAGAAGTTCCAGTCCAATACTGAAAGCTCTTGACTAAAATTTGACTATGGCGAATTATTCTTTCCTGTTCCCAAGGTAGTTGGATATCATTTCTCATAAGTTTGTTGATGAATTGATTGGTAATTTATACCTACAAAGCTAGTCCCAAATTGGCTGTAAATCTAAACTAAATCCTGGTAAAACTTCTTCTCCTGAGACAGTTTGAGGAGCTTGCAACACCTCAACTGCTTGATTTTGACGATAAATTTCCACAGTGCGGGTTTTCGGGTTGATCAACCAACCTAAACGTAACCCATTTTTGATGTATTCTTGCATCTTCTTCTGGGTATCCTCCACATCATCAGTTGCCGACACTAGTTCGATAGCAAAATCAGGACACAGAGGTAAAAATTTCTGGCGTTGTCTAGGGGTTAAGGCTTCCCAACGTTCTATAGTTATCCATGCCACATCTGGAGAACGAGTTGCACCACTGGGTAGTCGAAATCCCGTGGAAGAATCAAACGCTTTGCCAAGACGATATTGACGATTCCACCACCACACTTGTCCGTCTAACTCAAAATTCCGGTTTCCGGTTTCTCCTCCAGTAGGAGGCATAATTACTAATTCTCCTTTAGCAGTTAGTTCAAGTTGTAAGTTCTGGTTAACTGCAGCAAGTTGTTCAAACTGTTTGTCAGTTAATTTCAGAAGTGGAGAAATATTTAAGGTTAAACTCATCTCACTCTCACTCTATCAATAAGCTATTGTACATCCAACTTTTTTCCCAATTCTAAATTCTAAATTCTAAATTCTAAATTCTAAATTCCCAATTCCCTTGCTAATCTTGCTGTACCATAAGCAGCTTCAGCATATATTGGCGGTAAGATAGGTACTTGGAGATGGCGTTCTCGAATTCCTGTCCAAGCAAGATTTTTGGCTCCACCACCAGCAGTGTAAACGCGAGTGAGTGGAGTTGCTCCTAACTGTTGCAATAATTGATATCCCCGCGCTTCAATCCGAGCGATACTTTCGAGTAAGCCATGAAGAAATTCTACCGGCTCGGTGGGACGTGGTTTCAGTTTGGGTTGTAGACTAGGGTCGTTGACAGGAAAGCGATCGCCTACTCTAATTAGGGGATAGTAATCCAATGGACTCTCTTTGTTTGAGTCAATTTGACTGCTGAGGCTTTCTAACTCCTCATCAGTAAAGAAATTCCTTAGTACAGCACCGCCAGTATTCGAGGCTCCACCAGTTAGCCAATAATCTCCCAACCGGTGAGAGTAAATTCCATATCGAGCATCATCTATGCGATTACGACTCAGCAGCTTCAGTACTAGAGTAGAACCAAGAGATGTTACTGCTTCACCAAGCTGCTGAGCGCCACTAGCAAGAAATGCTGCGATACTATCAGTTGTACCAGCACATACTACGCAATTGGGCTGCAACCCCAAATGACGTGCAGTTTCGGTAGTCACCTCACTCACAGGCATCCCAGGAGCAATGATTGTAGGTAGAATTGTTGTTATTGCCAACTGTTCCATCCAAGACGGATAGCATAATTGCTCAGGGTCATAACCCAGCTTTAAAGCATTGTGATAGTCACTAATACCTAACTTGCCATGTAACAGAAAAGCTAACCAGTCAGCCTGATGGAGGAAATAATAGTCCTTTGCTGTCATCTGCTCAATTTCCCACCACAGGAGTTTAGCAAGGCTAGAGCTAGCACTCAATACCACCTGATTGGAAGGTGCGATCGCTTTTAACCTTTCCATTACTACCAATCCTCGTGCATCATTGTAGAGGAGAGGTTCAGTAACTGGTTTACCCCACCGATCACATAGCAGTACAGTAGAAGAAGTACCATCGATGGCAATCCCTTTGATTTCTTTACGTACTTCCTGGGGAATTTGCTCTATCAAAGTAAATAAAACTCGTTGCCAGCTAGCTGCCAAGTCTCTATTTGAGCTTTCTGCAAAAGGGTACTGCGCTTGAGCTTGAATTTTTCCTTCGGCGTCGATTACCATAGCCCGTGCGCCGGATGTGCCAAAATCGATGCCAAGGGAAAAGTTCATTGAGGTTAGGGAACTCCAAGAAATAAATTATTAATTTTTGGGCAAGACTAGCTTGTCTTACTCCCCCAGCTCCCCCAGGGATGGGATATTTTTTTATTTGGAAGTCTCTTAGCATGGAGTGGGGGGTGTGATCGCTCTTGTTAGTTATCTTAATTTATCTATAAGATAAGAGTATTGGTCAAATCAGGGCAATTTTTAGGCAGAATTTTCTACTAAACACCTATCTTCGTACTGTACAGCGATTTTCTGTCCGAGTTAAAACTGTAATTTGGGGTCTGGCAAATACCAATAGAGAGTTTGTCTATCCTTGCTTTGGTGTATCTACAGAGGAATGAAAAATGGAAGCCTTATCTATGCTAGATGAAATCGTTCAAGAGCTAGAACGACAGGAAAATTCCACTCGGATTAAAAAATTAATTTTTTATGCCTGCAAAAATTATTGGGAGAATGATCTCGGTACACTCAATCGTTTCCAATTACAGGATTTACTTCAAGAGTTAAAGTACGCTAACCCAACCATAGAACAACTGCGTTTAACCTTGGAACTTCTGGTGGAAACTATTAATCGCAAAGCAGAGTATTCCTTGGTTGCCAACACAATCTTGAGTCGGGTGGGCAAGCTATATAGTCATGGTGAACAATCAACTGAGATCATTTTTGTCAGATCCCAAAACTTGTATGATTCAGATCATCAGGCATCTGTTCTCAATGAGATTGCTAGTGAGTTAGAACAAAATCCCAATTCTGTACGAATTAAAAAACTAATTCTTTACACCTGTAAAGATATCTGGCAAAATGATACCCAGATCTTAAATCGCTTTACATTTAAGGATTTACTCCAAGAGTTAAAGTCATCTTTCTCAACTCTAGAAGAACTTAACTCGAATCTATATAGTACTGTGGCAAGTCTGAATAGACCTACAGAGTATGCTTTAATTGCCTACACAATTATTAATAAAGTAGAAAAACTATACAAGGATGATGAAGAGCCGACAGCAGCTCAGTCAGCCAAAACGGCTAAATTATCTCCTTCTGTACACAAGGCTGCTAAAATTGCTTCAGCTCAGTCACCCAAAACCTTCAAATCAGTTCCTACTGCACGGAAGGCTGTCCAATCTTCATCTAACACTCAATCAGTATCTCAACAGGATAAAAGTAAACCCAGTTATGATCCATTTGAGTTGCGATTAGCCATTATGAGGTATACCAATCCTTTAAGAGCTAAAATTTTGCTATTTTCTGCATTATATGAGAACTTTAATCCTCGTCAGCCAGACTGGTCAGTGATCACAACTAAAGAACTGGATGAATTGTTCTTCTCCTTATTCTCTCAATGCTCAACTATTAATGAGGTTGAATTTCAGCTGAATCAAACTGCCAGATGCCTTGAAGAGCCTGATGAAAGTGCCCAAGCAGCAGCAGTAATCATTAAATTTATGAAACCTTTATATAAACATTGCTAGGGTGATGAAGATATGGAGGCTCAGGAACTGATAAAGCGATATGAAGCAGGAGAAACTAAATTTAGCGGTGTCAGCCTCAGTGGTGCAAATTTGTTTGGTGCTGACTTAATCGGGATAGTTCTCAATGGAGCAGATCTCCACAATGCTATCCTGATTTTTGCCTTCCTCAGTCGAGCGAATTTGAAGAAGGCAAATTTGATTGGGACTAAACTTAGTGGAGCCAACCTCAATCAGGCTGCTCTCAATGGAGCGATACTCAAGGGAGCAGACTTACATGGTGCTACTTTGCAGGGAGCAGATTTGCGGGGAGCCAATATCACTTTGGTAAATTTGCTTGATGCTAATTTAATGGATGCAGACTTGCGAGGAACGAACTTAAGTAGTGCCAATCTGACAGGAGCATGTCTGCGGGGTGCTAACCTGCGGGAGGAAAGGAGAATTTATACTGCTAATCTTCGAGGTGCGACTCTACATAAAGTAGATTTGCGGGGAGCAGATTTAACTGGTGCAGATTTGTCGAAGGTGAATTTGAGTGGTGCAAATCTTAGGGAAACAAACCTCCGTTATGCTGATTTACGTGGTGCTAATTTGAGTGAAGCTAACCTCAGTAATGCCTTCTTGACTGAAGCTAATCTCATGGGTGCTAACCTACGTCATGCAGTTATGACTAATGTCAAACTAGAGAGAGCAAACCTGAATGAAGCGGAATTAACTGGTGTTAATTTGCAGGGTTCAGTTATGCCTGAAGTCAAGTTAAATAAAGCACAACTGAGTCAAGCTAACTTAAGTTTTAGTAGGATAAATCGAGCTGACTTCAGTCGAGCCAATCTACGTGATGTCAACCTCCAGGAATCGGATTTAATTGATGCTTACTTTGCTAGAGCTAATCTAACTAATGCCAATCTCAGTAATTGTAATCTTACTAGAGTAGAACTCAGTACTGCTAATTTAACTGGTGTAAATTTAAAAGGTGCAACTATGCCTGATGAAACTATTCATGAGTAATGAGTAATGAGTAATGAGTAATGAGTAATGAGTAATGAGTAATGAGTAGTGAGTAATGAGTAATGAGTAGTGAGTAATGAGTAATGAGTAATGAGTAATGAGTAGTGAGTAGTGAGTAATGA
>JAAHGL010000213.1 GCA_010692635.1 Symploca sp. SIO2C1
ATTTCCCCCCTTACTAAGGGGGGAATAAGGGGGGTAGCAAGATCTTGACCTATTTCGGTGAGAATCTTGTATACACGGTAGTTTAGTTGGTGAGGGGTCACACCCTACATCGATTCGCCAACAGTATTTTCAAATCCAAGGCTCATAGCTTAAGTCCATTGAAATGGACTAAATCTTTGGGACTCATCTTAGTCATCTTTAGATGACTTGAGTTATTAGCCTGGAGTTTAAACTCCAGGTGAGGCAAGGATTTCATCTTAAATTGACACCAATGATCCTGCTCTCTGTCATTACCGAAAGCAAGCAAGATGCTCGCACTGCTTTCTTTGCCAAAATGGGATACTCTCGATTATTGCAAGATTTGGGTTAGAGCTAAAATTGTGTTACGAACCTAATCTAAACTTTTTAACAATACCATGTTCAAATCACTATTTTTTCAAGCATTACGGCTGCTTGCCTTAACCCTACTCATAACTCAAATTAGCGTGAGTCATGCCCTAGCTCAAGAAGTTGTTCCCCCAGAAACAACCAATCTTCCCACCACAGAAACTGTTACTCCCTCACCTGTGCCAACAGCAGTTAATGATGCACAGGATATAGAATGTGAGCAATCAACAACCGAGGATTGCGTTAAAATTCCTCAAGTTTCCACACGCAAGTTAAGCTATCCTGAGCCTCCTCACCCTTATGATATGGAAGCGATCGAAAAATTCGATGCCGAATTGTATGGGGAAGGAAATTAGGTAATTGGGACAATTTTGCCAACAGTATCGATTCCTCAATCCAACTTACCTCGATGCTGTTGGGTTTCGTTCTTCGACCCAACCGACAAAAGACTGAAATATATATAGGAAAAAAAGAATGCCCTTACTAGAACAAATTCAAAAAGACATTGCATCCCTGCCAGAAGATGCCCAACAAATGGTCATTTATTTTGTTCTCTTCCTAAAACAACATTATCAGACTAGGCAAACCCAATCCACCAAACCATTCAGTCTGGATAATCAGCCCTTTGTCGGTATGTGGCAAAACCGCCCTGAGATGCAAGACAGCACAGCTTGGGTGCGACAAATCCGAAAACAACAGTGGCGGCGTTAAAATGACTCATCTTCTGGTTGATACTGATATCCTGATCGATATTGCTAACAACGATGAAACCGCCACAAAAAGATTGGCAAATGAAAGCCAAACCCTAACCTTGTGCATTTCTGCCATTACTGTAATGGAACTAGTTATCGGCTGTCGCAATAAGACTGAGGAACAAGCTCTAGATAAGTTCTTGGGACAGTTTGCAGTCTATCCACTCACTGAAGAAATATCCACTCAGACAATTGAGCTAATTCAGACTTATGCTCTTAGTCATGGGTTGCTGATTCCAGATGCCTTGATTGCGGCAACTGCTATTTCCAATAACATGGCTTTGTTAAGTAAAAATCAGCGCGACTATCGGTTTATCGAAAGCCTTAACTTGTTGCCATATCCTTAAAGGGACAGCACCATGTCTAGAGCATCGATTTTAATGCACTAGTTTAAAGAGGTAACATTTGCTCAATCGGTTGTGCAGGTGCTTTGGTAAGGGGATCGTCTCCTCCTAAGCCTACTTCAAATAGGGTCATCATCGCGTGGTCTTCGTGAACCAGGTTATGGCAATGCATCATGAACTTACCCCTGATATAGTCCCCATCCCGTGTACCAAACTTGCCAATAATCCGCAATGTCTGGAATTCCCCCACATGGAAGACATCTTTCCAACCTCGCTCATAGGGAAAAGGTTGCATACCATTGCGAGCCAATATTTGCATATCAATCAAATGTACATGCACAGGATGCACCCAACCACTACCAGGATTAACAAATTCCCAAATTTCCACATCACCAGGATTAGGGTTGGCATCAATTCGTTTTTGATCCCAAATATTGTTATTGATTTTCCATAATCCCTCATTGCGTTCAAAACGGAAGGTTCGAGTTCGTACTACTTCCGAGGGAGAGATTGGCTTTACAGGACGTAATTGCTCAGGAATCTGACTATCATCTGACTCTTCACCCACAATATCAAAGCGCATCAGGGTATGGGTTCGGCTGTCACTGTCCACACTGCCAGAAAAACCGACATTGCGCAAGTATAACTGAGTGCCAACAGGGTATTGGGAAAAGTCAATGATGAAATCATACCGCTCAGCAACTCCCACGTGCAGAGATTGGAAAGGCGTTTTTACTTCCACAGGTTCGCTCAATAGTCCCCCATCACTGCCAATGACAATTAGGCGCTCACCAATAGTTAGCCGCTTTTCATCCTGACTCAGTGCTAATTGGTAGTGGCGAGAAGGAGAAGCATTTAAGGCTCGGAAGCGATATTTGCGGTTAGTAACTTCCATTCTCGGCCAAGGAACCCCATTAATCAGAATGACATCGCCGTAGGCGCTTCTTTGGTTGTTGTCATCAAAAATTAAGGAGCCATCAGTAGCAAAGAATTTGTCTTGAATGATGAGCGGAACATCATAATTTCCTTTGGGTAGTGGTAAGTCGAGTTCATATTGATCCTCAACAATATACATACCTGCTAAACCCATGTAAACGTTCCTTGCTGTTTTATCAATGGCATGATCGTGATACCAGATAGTAGCAGCGCGATCATTGGGATAAATGTAATCCTTAAAATACCCCGGTGGTATAAGATCCTCTGCATGACCATCATACTGTGGAAGGGAAGCCATACCGTGCAAATGAATGACGCTATTGATCTCCTCCCCTAAAGCATCAGTACCTAGCTGATTGATAAAGCGGACAACCGATTGTCGTCCTCCCTCAGTCCGTCTACCGCCTCGTTGCCGAATTGTAGGCCCTGGAGTAACACCATTGTAGCTCCAGATTTCTGTCAGTAAACCGGGCAGAATTTCCACTTGGGACTTACCCATCGTGATTTCGTAATAATCGGTAGTTGCGTCACTACGCACAGGTTTGAGAGTTGGTGGCTGACGAAAAGGTAACTGAAAACGCTCAATTTGAGGACTGAATTGGGCAAAAGCTGGTTTTTGGTATCCGAAAGGAAAAAGAAGAGTACCTCCACCAATTAAACCCATTCTCAGCGCTTGTCTTCTGGTAAGTTTCATATTTGATTTTTTCCGAAAAATATTATTGAATTATCTCAAAGATAAAATTCTTGGTTTGGTCATTTCCTCACTCTTAAGTGATAGGTCTATTTTAGAAAATCAGATAAATATATGGAGAATTAATAGCGAAAAAACACTACAAAAGTTATAACTTTTTCAAGTTAATTAAACTACCCCCGTTTTGAGCAAGCATCTAGTGCAAGAAGGCAGAAGGCAGAACCCACCCCTAACCCCTCCAAGGAGGGGAACAGGAGGCAGAAGGGAAGAAAGCTTACTGTACAAGCTTTTTAACCTTTTTTAACTGGTCACTTATTTCCGCCAAGCTGCACTAGCAAGATCTTGTGGAGCGGGAGCATCTCATTTTGGCAAAGAATCTAGTGCGAGCATCTTGCTCGCTATTGCTATTGAGCGATCGCATATAATGGAAGCAATTAATCACTCTGCTAACTTGCTACAAGCTGATACAGCCTAGAAGCCTGTTACACATTGAATTCTGCTTGAAGTTTGATTTTCAAAGCGTTTTATTCTAGCTTCTAGAGCCTGTAACTTTTCCTCTAAATTAAGATGATCTGACTCATTGGTTAAACTATAACCAATTAAGCGATCAAGAATCTCTCGTTGTCTTATGGAATGTTCAGCTAAATCTCCATACTTATGAATCAATTCATCTAAAACAAATTTTTGATTCTCTTGGCTTTCCTCAAACTTGAGTTGTCTTTCCTTGAGTTCAAGTTGGCTGTCTTGAAGTTCTCGTTGAACAGACAACATTCTTTCTATTATTTTTTGCATTTCTTCAAATGTCATCTCGTCCTCCTCTTTGCTTCAAGTAATTATCTAATTATAGCCAAGGGGTTGGAATTTAGAATTTAGAATTTAGAATTTAGAATTTAGAATTTTAAACTTAACTGAGATGAATGCTGACGCCTACGTTACCTGAAACAAAAAATTATCAGGCACATAGGATGCGATCGCTTCGTCTTCTTCTGTACTCTTGTAGAGACCGAGTTTTCGTGCTGATACAGGCTTCTAGTGCAGCGCGGCGGAAATAACCCACCAGGAGAGAGAGCGATAGAATCCTTACTCTATAAGCATTCTTCATTCTTAATTCTTCATTCTTAATTCCGCGCAGCGATACTAGCCTGTTCCACGTACATTTGTCATCCCCTATCTAATACTAGTAAACGATATGCCAAAACGCCTTGACCGCAGACAGTTTATTAAACACGGTAGTGCCGCTGCCTTAGGTTTTTCTACCTTTAGTCTAGTTAGTTTAGGATATACTCGTCGCGCCTCAGGGCAGTTGAAGCTCAATGTCCCGCCAGCAACTATAATTGCCGACTTAGAGAGGCAAATACCAGCATTGATGCGCAAAAAAGCTGTTCCTGGTGTATCCTTTGCTCTGATCAGAAACGGCGAGATTGCCTGGAATCAAGGTTTCGGGGTCAAAAATACCAGAAACTCCCAACCTGTGGATACCAACACCATCTTTATGTCCGCTTCATTGAGTAAACCCCTCTTCGCCTACGCAGTGCTCAAAATGGCTGAGCGGGGGGAACTAGACTTAGATCAACCGTTAACCGCATATACAGCTAAACCCTACATCTCCGATTCCAGGATTAGATTAATCACTGCGCGGATGGTACTCTCCCATACCACCGGGTTTCCTAACTGGAGTGGCAATGCTCCCGTCTGGATTAATCATACTCCCGGCACCAGATTTGGTTATTCTGGTGAAGGCTATCTCTATCTACAAAGGGTGGTAGAACGAATTACCGGACAACCTTTAGGAGAATATATGAGCCGTTATTGCTTAGCTCCCCTGGGTATGAATAGCAGTAGTTACATCTGGAAAGATTCCTATGACTGGTTAGCAGCAAATGGTCATAACCGTCAGGGTAACCCACAAGCTTTTAGGAAGCCAAGAGAGGCTCTATCCGCAGGTAGCTTGCGTACTACTGCTACTGATTTTGCCAAATTCCTGATTGCGATGATGCAGTCTGGTACAAAGGATCGTCCACAACTAACAGCAGCAAGTGTAGCGCAAATGCTCCAACCACAAGTAAAACTAAGTCGCTCCCTGAGTTGGGGTTTAGGCTGGGGATTGGAAGCCACCCCTGATGGGGATTTCTTTTGGCACTGGGGAGATAATACCAGATTCAAAAGTTTCACCGTAGCTTCAAGAAACCTAAAAACTGGTATTGTACTCTTGACCAATGGTCAAAACGGTTTGAAAATCTGTAAGGAGATTGTCCACCGCTCCATTGGGGGACAACATCCTGCCTTTGATTTTGGCATGATAAATTACTGAGACTACCAATGAAGGGGAGGAAGAAACTGACTAAGGTGATTTGTGGCAATGAAAATACCAATCAACGGTGCGTTACGCTTCGCTAACACACCCTACTGTGAGTACATTCTTTTCCAGAAATTGCCTCAAGGTTTCAAAGCAATTAGCAATTAGCAATTAGCAATTAGCAATCAGCAATTAGCAATTAGCAATTAGCAATTACCACCCCCTGATACTGATCAAGTCACAATTAGTTAAACTAAGCTTTCAGCAGATTGAGGATGTGAGATGGATTTAGAATATCCTAATGACTTAAAATATCTTGATAGCCACGAATATGTAAGGCTCGATGGTGAAATTGCCACCATTGGGATCAGCGCTTTTGCTGTTTACCAGTTGGGGGATATTGTATTTTTGGAACTCCCAGAAGTTGGTGATGCTTTGGAAGTAGGCGATAGCTTTGGTTCCATTGAATCAGTAAAGACAGCTGAGGATTTGTATCCTCCTGTTTCAGGAACAGTGACTGATCGTAATGAAGAGATGGTTAAAGAGCCTGAAAAAATTGCCGAAGATCCCTACGGTGAAGGTTGGTTGCTGAAAGTGCGGGTTAATGATCCAGATGAAGATTTAGGTGATGTTATGTCTGCTGATGAGTATCGTGCTCAACTTGAAGGTGATGAAGCTTAGCAACTGAGAGTTGTGGAATAGGCTTTCTACTGGACTTTATAAGGCACATTCTTCGTGTCCTTTGTGCCTTTGTGGTTTATCAGTGCAGAGACTTAGACAGACACCAAAGCCTGTTCCACGATCGCAATACCCCTATAGGTATTTATTCTGCAAACTAGTGTGGGTTAAGACATAATAAGCGATAGCACTTCCACCAGAACCTGGTGGCGCACCAAAAGACCTTAACCAACCGGCTGCATATGCTCAATTTGGATACCACAGTCAATCAAGATGGGAAAAACAATCAAATTATGCTTGAGTCTGAGCAAATTTGCTCAGACTCAGATTTCCTAGACTCTACAGATGCTTTTGTTAATCGGCATATTGGTCCTGATGCCAAGGAAATCGAGCAAATGCTCAAAATCTTAGGTATCCCGAACCTAGATGCTTTGATTGAACAAATCGTTCCCCAAGCCATCCGGCAACCTGAACCCCTAAAATTGCCAGTAGCCCAAAGTGAGTATGCAGCAGTTGCCACCCTCAAAGCAATTGCCTCGAAAAATCAGGTATTCCGGTCGTTCATCGGCATGGGTTATCATGACTGCATCACACCACCAGTAATTCAACGCAATATCCTGGAAAACCCTGGTTGGTACACCGCTTACACTCCCTATCAAGCAGAAATTGCTCAAGGAAGACTAGAAGCGCTGCTTAATTTCCAGACGATGATTATCGACTTGACAGGTTTGGAAATTGCCAACGCTTCTTTACTGGATGAAGGTACAGCAGCAGCAGAAGCGATGAGCCTAAGTTATGGCTTGTGTAAGACTAAAGCAAATGCCTTTTTTGTCTCTAATACCTGCCATCCTCAAACTATTGCCGTAGTACAAACCCGTGCTAAACCTCTAGGTATTGAGGTGATTGTAGGCGATCATCAGACCTTTGGGTTGGAAGCAAAAATTTTTGGCGCACTATTACAGTACCCAGCAACGGATGGTAAGATTTGCGACTACCGAGACTTTATTGCCAAGGTTCATGAAGTTGGCGCTTTAGTTACAGTAGCAGCAGATCCCTTAAGTCTTACCCTACTCACCCCTCCAGGAGAATTCGGCGCAGATATTGCTGTAGGAAGCACTCAACGCTTCGGTGTTCCCCTAGGATATGGGGGACCTCATGCCGCCTATTTGGCAACCAAAGAAGCCTATAAACGGCAGGTTCCAGGACGCATTGTCGGTGTTTCCAAAGATGCTCAGGGAAAGCCAGCATTGCGCTTAGCTCTACAAACTCGTGAACAGCATATTCGTCGGGAAAAAGCTACTAGCAATATTTGCACCGCTCAAGTGTTGCTGGCAGTGATGGCTAGTATGTATGCTGT
Organism: Symploca sp. SIO2C1; assembly: GCA_010692635.1. Taxonomy (GTDB): domain Bacteria; phylum Cyanobacteriota; class Cyanobacteriia; order Cyanobacteriales; family Coleofasciculaceae; genus Caldora. Next base: position 7,442 of record JAAHGL010000213.1, read on the forward strand.
TTACCACGGACCAGAGGGACTCAAACGCATTGCTCAGAGAATACACCAGTTAACCGTGATTCTAGGAGCAGGATTGGAGCGACTGGGCTACAAAATTGGCTCCGGACCGTTTTTTGACACCTTGCGAGTAGAAACGAGCAAATACAGCCCCCAAGAGATTATGCAAGCGGCTGAGGCTCGTGGCATTAACCTCCGCCTTTTGGATAAGCAGGCTGTTGGGGTTACCTTAGACGAAGCGACTACGGTGCAAGATATAGAAGAGCTGTTAAAAGTTTTCGTCAATGTCGGAGTCAAAGGTTTCTCTTCCCCTCCTTTTGTTGTCGAAAGCTTGATTAAGGGGGCAAGATGTGAATTTGAAGCTCCTTTTGCCCGTACCAGTAGTTATTTAACCGACCCTATCTTTAGTCGCTATCACTCAGAAACTGAGTTACTGCGCTATTTGCATCGGCTACAAGCTAAAGACTTGTCCCTAACCACATCAATGATTCCCTTGGGTTCCTGTACTATGAAGCTCAATGGAACTGCTGAGATGATGCCAGTAACTTGGCCTGAATTTGGCAGGATGCATCCCTTTGCTCCTATTTCCCAAGCCAAAGGCTATCAGTTGATGTTCGAGCAACTAGAAGCATGGTTAGCAGAAATTACTGGTTTTGCCGCCATTTCTCTTCAACCCAATGCTGGTTCCCAAGGAGAGTACACTGGACTACTAACAATTCGTCAGTATCACCAACAGCGGGGTGAAGCACATCGTAACATTTGCCTCATTCCCCAATCAGCTCATGGAACCAATCCCGCTAGTGCTGTGATGTGCGGTTTGAAGGTAGTGGCTGTTAAGTGTGATGAGCAAGGTAATGTTGACTTAGATGACTTGAAGGCAAAAGCCGAAAAGCACAGCAAGAACCTGGCAGCTTTGATGGTTACCTATCCTTCCACCCACGGAGTATTTGAAGAGCAGATTAAAGAAATTTGCGAAGTAGTTCATGCCCACGGTGGACAAGTTTACTTAGATGGGGCGAATATGAATGCTCAAGTGGGATTATGCCGTCCTGGTGATTATGGAGCAGATGTGTGTCATCTTAACCTGCACAAAACCTTCTGCATTCCCCACGGTGGCGGTGGTCCCGGTATCGGGCCAATTGGGGTAACCGAGCATCTAGTTCCCTTCCTCCCAGATGTCTCATTAGTCAGCAACAAAACTGATAACCAATCAATTGGGGTTGTTTCTGCAGCACCTTGGGGTAGTGCTAGTATCCTAACCATTTCCTGGATGTATATAGCCATGATGGGGGAAGCTGGTTTAACTGAAGCAACCAAGGTAGCAATTCTCAATGCCAACTACATAGCTCAGCGATTAGAACCTTACTACCCAATTCTGTATAAAGGGAAGAATGGTTTAGTAGCTCATGAATGTATTTTAGATTTGCGATCGCTCAAAAAATCTGCTGGTATTGAAGTGGATGATATTGCTAAACGCCTGATGGATTATGGCTTCCATGCTCCCACTGTCTCTTGGCCCGTAGCCGGAACAGTGATGGTGGAACCTACTGAAAGTGAATCCCAAGAGGAACTAGATCGTTTTTGTGAAGCGATGATTGCCATTCGTCAAGAGATTAAGGCAATTGAGCAAGGAGAAGTAGACTCGCACAACAACCTCCTCAAGAATGCTCCCCATACTGCAGAAGCTTTAATGGCAACGGAATGGAATCATCCCTATTCCCGCGAAGCTGCTGCTTATCCCGCATCTTGGAGCCGCGAGCATAAGTTCTGGCCAGCTGTAGGACGGATTGACAATGCTTTTGGCGATCGAAATTTCGTTTGTTCTTGTGTAGGGATGGAGGCATATCAGTAAGCATTAAAAGGGTGAGGTGAAAAAAGGTGTGGGAGAGCTTTTTTTCGCTCACCCCTCGGAGCCTCGTTTCTTCAGAGCCACTGTAAATTTCACCTCACCTGCATTTATACAGCAAGCCCTAAATAAAATCGAGCTAATTGAGCTGCAGGATTGTAAAAATACTGCATCACCAGTTTTTTGATGATTAGACATAAAGATATAGTTTTACCTTTCTCCCCAAAAAGGAGACAGGTAAGATTTAAAAGTGAATATAACTAACAATGATCCTAATAACTAGGATTGCTAACACCAGGGTTGGCAGCAAAAGTGACTTCTTGAACTTCACCGGGGGCACCCAATTGCTTTGCTGTTTCGTCATTATAGGCAACTACAACACCGCCAGCATTACCCGCACGAACGCTCAGTTTTTCTTTTGCCACCCAAGTACGGTGTGTTCCTTCTGGTAAAACGCCTTCAAACTCTGTCCTACCATCCACTACTACCCTAATCCACGACTCCGCTTTGAGGATGATGTTCACTTGCACCTGCTGGCTATCTTGAGAGTTTTGCGTCACAGTAGTAGCTTTATTTGGTGCTATCTTCTGTTTGTTTTCTATCTGCTGTCCATTGTCTGGTGTTGGTAACTGGTAAATTTGCTCCCTAATTTGTAATGGTTGAATCGCTTGGATGGCAGAACGTTTCACTAGATAAGATAAGCCATTTACAGCACCTATCACCAGAAAAATGTACAGCAAGTAAAGATGAAGGGGTCGTAGTTGAGCTGCCCTCATATGTCTCCAAGAAGAAGGTCTGATTAACCGTATACCTTCTCCTGTAGGAAAGGTACTAGCGAATTCTGTTCCATTTAAACCTAAGGCATCAGCAAAGCGCTTGATAAATCCTTTTATATAAACCGGTTCTGGTAATTGCTCAAGATCCCCTTCTTCAATCGCTCGCAAAAGTCGTGCCTGAATCCGAGTTCTTTGAGCTACTTCTTCTAGGGTTATGGACTGTTGAGTACGAAACTGTTGCAGGCGAGAGCCCAGTTCTTCCAGCTTCTCGATTTGTTCTTGGTAAAAATGGAATTTACTATACTTCATAAACGGTACTCCTTAATATATGCTGGCACTTTTACTGATGCTAGATAGACTTGCTTGTAAAGGGAGCGAATTTCAAACTCCTGCAGGTGACGGTAGCAGCCACTAGATACTACAGATTCACGTAATGTAATTCCACCAATCGCAATACGATGCAAATTAATTACCCGATACCCTAACAGTTCTGCAACACGACGAATCTGCCGATTTCTCCCCTCCCTTAGCACAATTTCCAACAGTGTTTCCTTTGACCCTCGCTTGAGTACCTGGACTTGAGCCGGTAAAGTTTTTTTCCCTGCTAGATTAACACCTTGACGCCAAAGTTTTAGGACTGATTCAGGGGGATAATCTTCTACCCAAACGTGATAAGTCTTAGCAATGTGATAGCGAGGATGAGTTAGGTGAAATGTTAGTACCCCATCATTGGTCAGAAGTAATGCACCGGTGGATTCTACATCAAGACGTCCCACTGGATGAAGTCCCTGATCCCTAGCTAGTGTCTTTGGCAGTAAATCTAGTACTGTAGTACGATTCCTCGAATCACGGCAAGTGGAAACCACTCCAGTAGGTTTGTTCAGTAAAAGATAAATAGATTGGGGACGGTTGCTTAGTTTGAGGGGTTTGCCGTCGACTTCTATCAAGTCCGTTTCTGGATTAGCTTTTTGTCCTAGATGCACCAATGTGCCATTGAGCCGAACCTGCCCTGCTAAGATCATCTTCTCAGCTTGACGTCGCGAGGCAATACCCCACTGGGAAATAATTTTTTGTACTCTTTCCTTCATGATTCGACCATGGTGTGACTGGGTTGATAAGTAAGTGACAATGGCAATGCTTAGGGCGGACTACTATCGGTGCAAGAAATACTAATGGCATATTAGTTGTCCTCTAGCATTAGCCTCAGCCTAGCAACCAACTAGAATATACTATGTACAAATATTACAAGAATGTGGATAACTCTACTTTTTGGTTTTTTAGTCAGAAAAATGAGGAAAAGCTGAGTCTAATCGCTAATTTGGCATATTTCGGCTGTGTTTAACAAACTCACTATCGAGAAATAAGGCAGGGGGCAGGAGGCTCCGAGGCAGGAAGGAAGAGGATTTGGCTTGTTTCTGACCTTCGTAGCGGGGTGAGCGAAATTAGGGAAGGAATTTCTAGCGAAGTATCCTCAGATGTATAATTACTGACCAATTTGAGAATACTTGTACCCTACTTCCGTTTGAGGTGTTATGGTCGTTGAAGCTCCAAAAGTCTCGAAGTTAAAGCAAAGCCGAATTGTCAGCAAAGTATTGATAAGGGCTCTGGAGCTATGGCTCAAATCCCAAGTTGAGCAAGTTGAAGCCCTGGAGTTAGAAATCTTTGGGGGCAATCGCCAAATCCTTACAGGCCATATTCCTAGTGTCTCTCTGGCAGCTAGCCATGCCATATATCAAGGACTGCATTTGAGCCAAATTCAACTCCAAGGCGGTAGCATTCGCATCAATCTGAGTCAAGTAATTAAAGGGAAGCCTTTGCGCCTTTTGGAACCCGTGCCAGTGGAAGGTCAACTGCTACTTCTGGAAAGGGATCTGCAAGCCTCATTGCGATCGCCTTTGCTATCTACTGCTTTAACTGATTTAGTTAATACCTGGCTCAAATGTCCTGGTACAAGCAACTTAGCTCAGCAGTTAAAAGACCAACAAATCAGCTGGCAACAGATTGAACTTGATACTCATAGGCTAACTCTGAAAGGAACTCTAACAGATGCTAGTCTTCAGACAGTGCCAGTAGTGATTCATGCTGGTATTGAATTAGCAACAAAGTCTTTATTGCGACTTACTTCCCTCCAGATTCAGTCCCATCCAGAGCAACCACTGCTTAACTTAGATGACTTTGAACTAGATTTAGGCTCGGAAGTTGAACTCGATGAACTCACTCTCACTCCAGGACAGTTACTCTGTCGCGGAAGCTTGAAGGTGATTCCCTAGACTGGAGCTAAAACCCATAGAACTGAGGCAAAAAAAACAAATGTACTGGCGTGGTACACCTAAAATGAGGGAATACTCACATCTTGCACTCTTTTCATAAATACTTAGGGTTTGCTGAATAAGTAACAAGTAACAAGTAAAAAGTAACAAGTAAGAAGGAATGAAGCATTTATCCTCGTGGGTGAGCACTTGTATTCCCCAAGGTTACCCAGGGATTTCCCATGAAAGTGCA
>JAAHGL010000214.1 GCA_010692635.1 Symploca sp. SIO2C1
GTTCGGTTATCAAAAATCCAAGACGCACCAAAAGCCCAGTTTTTCGTGAAAAATCTTCCTTGTCTACTTTCCTACTTTCCTCCCTTGTCTCATCTTCAGCGAAATATTAAAAACCTACCCTTGTCAGGGGGGTCAACCCCCAGCCAATTCGCCAACAACATCTTTAAACTTCCGGTGGGTTTCAGGTTTGATTGAGCTGTTGCCTTTGTTCAAAAATTGATAATGAACAATGGATAATGGATAATTACCTCTCCTTGAAAGAAGAGGATTGACAATCAGGAAAATATTTTATTTTTATTTTCTTCATAAATGAAGAGGTATTAGACCAAATTAACCAATTATCAATTATCAATTATCCATTGATAAGTTTGATAGCATAGCTGCATCAATTTCTGAGGATGGCCCCCACTTGCTGCTATCAGGTGTAAAATCTCCTCCTCAGTAAACCTCACCGGTACAGCCAGAGGTTGCAACCGGGGAAACTGAAGACGGTAAGCAATAAAAGCACGGATAGTAGCTTCATCCCATGGGCCTAAATCCACTTGATAACAAATTCCAGCTAAGGGAGAAGTCATCCCTAGAGCATGACTATCTTGAAACAGGGAGTCCAAAGGGTCACGAGCCGCTAAAATCAGACGTAGCGGTGCATTAGTCCCCTCCGCCAAACCCCGCAATTGAGCACGAACCTCTTGAGTAAACCCCTCCCAAGTCATCTTTTCGAGTTCATCAATAGCTAAAAGCAGTCGGTGCCGTTTCAATTCCCTTGTCAGGGAATAACCTCTGCATTTAGGGATACCCACTTCATCACACAGAGCCGTATAGAACTCATCTTCATTTTTCAATCCTTGCAAATTCAGGTAAATCGGCTGACGAAGAGAGTGGAGTTGAGTTGGCGCTTCCCGACAAATCGCCTTCAGTAAGGAAGACTTACCAATGGCTCTTTCCCCAATCAGCGCTACACTACTGCCGCTGTTGAGCAGAGTAAATATTTCCCTCGTTTCCGAGTTGCGATCGAAAAATAGTTCTGGGTCATCTACAATACCACTTAGGGGCAGGAAGGGATGAGTAATGAGCCTATCATCGGAAACGGTAGGAGAATCGGGATGCGATCGTACTACTTCTTCAACTCTCACATTGGACAGACAAGATGCCTGTTCCACTTCAACTCTCACATTAGACAGGCAAGATGCCTGTTCCACGGATTGCTGCTCTTGCCAAAATTGTTCTATTGTTGGCTTAAAGGTTGTTTTACTGACTTTTATGCCTAAAACGCCTTCTATCTTCTTAAATAATTTGGGACCAGTTTCTTTAACATATTGGAAATCTCGAACCTTCTCCTCACTAATTTCTTGATAAGTCTTACCTTCCCAAATCCCCAAGATCACATCCTGTTCACATTCGTTTAAGCCCTCTCGCGTTTTTTTCAATAAGAGAGTATTGATAAAGCTAAATGCTGCTTTTGAGTCCATATAGAATTGGAAATTTAGAATTTAGAATTTAGAATTTAGAATTATTTTTTTCTACATTCACAAAAAACTTTTGTCTGTGGAACAATCATTCTGCCTGTCGTTGTCTCACTCTAAAATAACATCACCCTATCGGTATTGGTGGGTTACGGCGGATATTTAATTGGCAACAGGAAAGGGTTAATTTAGTTCCCGCCTAACCCACCCTACTGGAGTGACATTCTTGTCTGTGGAACAATCATCCTGCCTGTCCTTGTCTTACTCTAAAATAACATCACCCTATCGGCATTGGTGGGTTACAGCGGATATTTAATTGGCAACAGGAAAGGGTTAATTTAGTCGCCGCCTAACCCACCCTACTGGAGTGACATTCTTGTCTGTGGAACAATCATCCTGCCTGTCGTTGTCTCACTCTAAAATAACATCACCCTATCGGCATTGGTGGGTTACAGCGGATATTTAATTGGCAACAGGAAAGGGTTAATTTAGTCGCCGCCTAACCCACCCTACTGGAGTGACATTCTTGTCTGTGGAACAATCATCCTGCCTGTCCTTGTCTTACTCTAAAATAACATCACCCTATCGGTATTGGTGGGTTACAGCGGATATTTAATTGGCAACAGGAAAGGGTTAATTTAGTCGCCGCCTAACCCACCCTACTGTCTTAACTTCATCGGTAATAATGTTGATTACCAGAATTATCCTCAAATTCTAAATTCTAAATTCTAAATTCTAAATTCACCTACCTAATCCTACAAAAACCTATGAACAAAACTTCCAACTAAAACCTACAGACAATTAATCAAGTCTCAAGTCATCATTTGTAATATCAACCAATAAAAGAAATCAAAGCAAATGATGACTTACCAACCAGAACAACAACAGCAACCCTGTCAAGTAAAAACAGCTCCAACAGTGACTAAAGAACCAACCTCTATCACTAATACAGCTGAATTGGTCTTGATTTCACCTCTAGAAAAATTAGACCCTAATACCTTACTGGAACATCCCGACAGTGCGAGCTCAATTATCTTATCCCTTGCAATTTTTATTCTTGCCTTAGCAAGTTTTCTCAAAGTTCTCATACCTGTAATGCTTCAGAAGTCAAACAAGCAGTAGCAATAATGTAGGAGGTGAAGGAAGAATTAAGAATGCACAATTAAGAATTAAGAATTCATTCATTGATTGAATCGCCGAAAAAAAGGTTAAGAACTAATCATACCAGAGATTAGCCATTAACCATTAGCCATTAGCCATTAGCTTTGAGCGTGTTTCTGAAGATCCCCCCAGGAGCACTTCGTGCCCCCAATTGAATAAGAGAAACAATATCTTTCCCAATTCCCAATTCCCAATTCCCAATTCCCTAGTTTCTCAAGAGTAATGAGTCAGGAACAAACTTAAAAATCTTTCAGAAAGTAGCTTTCAGGGAATTTTTCAGTAATCATCATAATGGGTTTACGGTGAGAAAATACCCGATAAGTACGGGATAGTATCCTATCTTCTCTTTCAATTTGAAAATAAGAACTTAATTCTTCAGCAGCTTCTTCCACTGAATCAACTATCTCTTTAAATGTCTCCATTTTGTGTTCTAACCAAAGTCTACCTAGAGTCGTTTGAGACTTTAGTACTTCCTTTTGAAACTGTTCATCTAGTCTCTCAGGTACAAGAATTGACTCGGCATAAATAAAGTTTTTCCTACTTATCTTGCCTTGTAGTAATATTTTTCTTTCAATTACTTCACTGCCGCTTTGTAATTCTAAATGGTGAATATCCTGATCTATGGAAATTAACTGCTCAGACAGCTTCACCATTTGAATTTGTTCAAGCAAATAAGCTTCTAGTATTTCGGTGAGTGTGCCATCTGTTGTCAGTAAAATTCTTTGAAAAGTACTAAGTTTTGATGGTTCTATGTGACTACGTGTTAATGAGGTCTGTAGATCAGGTCTCATCATATTGAATGAGTTTTTTCCTTAATAGCTTTTGTTTGTATAATCAACTCGTTCCCCAATATAGGCATTTTTCAACAAACAAACAATAGTAGTAGGATGAGCTTACTGTTGCCTGTTGCCTATTGCCTGTTGCCTTGTAAGGAATTGATTGACAACCCGATCCAGACCAACTGAACGGGAGGCTTTGAACAAGATGCGATCGCCTGGTTGTACCAATTCCTCTAGACGTTTTAGCAGAGCCTCATGGCTAGAAAAACACTCAGCTGCCATAGTAGCTGCTCCCATAGCAATAGCTTGGGCTTCTGGGTCATCTACCATAACTAGTAAAGCATCAAGCTGTAATTCTCCTGCCGTCTTGCCTACTTGTCGGTGTAATTCAGGGGATTTTTCTCCTAGTTCCTTCATTGCTCCTAGCACAGCAATATGCCGCTTTCCGGGAGTTTGTGCCAGTAGCTTTAGTGCAGCGATCATAGATTCTAATCCAGCGTTGTAGGTTTCATCCAAAATCACTAGATCATTAGACAAATCGTAGCGTCGCGATCGCCCTGCTGGTAATTCAATAGCTAAACCTTTGCTCAGAACTCTCCAATCAATACCGAGAATTTTGGCTACAGCCAACGCTGCTAGGTAGTTAAGAGCGTTGTGGTTACCTGTGAGAGGCAGAGGTAGTTGTATTCCTTCAATGCTCAAGGTTTGGGCATCAAGCAACTGCCCCTGTAAATCCCCCCCCTCTAACCCATAAGTCAAAGTCTGCCCTTGCCAAACCTTGGCAGCAGTGGTAATTAATCGTTGGTTGTCGTGATTAAGCACAGCAACACTAGTGCTAGGCATTTCGGCTAATAACTCACACTTAGCTTGAGCGATCGCTTCTACAGAACCCAACAAGCCGATATGAGCTGTCCCCACATTGGTAATGACACCAATCGTTGGATGTGCTATCTGAGTCAATTCAGCAATCTGTCCAGAGCCACGCATTGCCATTTCAATCACAGCATAATCATGCTCCTCACCCAATTCCAACAAAGTTTTGGGTACACCAATTTCATTGTTGTAGTTGAACAAGGTTTTGAGCACTTTTCCCTGAGTTGATAGAACTGCTGCAATTAGCTCCTTAGTTGTGGTCTTACCCACAGAGCCTGTTACGGCAATTACCGGTATTTTAAACTGGTCACGCCACCATCTAGCAATTTGCTGGTATGCCTTTAGGGTATCCTCTACCTGTAGTTGGGGAATTCCAGTAGGGGCGAAAGTTGGTGTTTCCCGGGCGAAAGTCGGTGTTTCCCGGGCGAAAGTTGGTGTTTCCCGGGCGAAAGTTGGTGTTTCCCGGGCGCACGTCGGTGCGCCCCTACTACCTGCTCGAAAGTCAGTGATTACCGCGATCGCCCCTTTGTCTACAGCAACTTTTACAAAATCATGCCCATCATATTTTTCCCCTCGCAGTGCCAAGAAAATTGCACCTGGCTTGAGGCTACGGGTATCAGTCGTAATACCAGTGAAGACGGAGGTTGCAACTTCAGCCGATACATTGATCGGCTCAGCAGCAATAATGTCAACTAATTGAGCTACAGGGAGCTGACAAGCCATAAGGTTATCTGCCGAAGTTAAGGAAATTAGGTGTTCAGGAAGTAAGAGTTTTGAAGACTCTAGTTTGGGGTGTTAGGATAGTTGAGTCAATAATTTTTTAAAATTTTAACTAATTTTGGGGTCTATTTATAAAGATTTGGTAAGAAAAATCTTATTTCACCAGAATCACTGATCCCAGTAATGGTTTTCATATGCTATAACTTTTACCTGAAGCTAGCATAGCTAATCGCGATGTATCAGACTTTTTAACGTCCACCCAGAGTGCAAATCAAATTTAAACTTAAATCCTCTTATCCTACGAAATTGATTTTTGATTGGCTCTAGCGTCTGCACCTAGGAGGGCTCACATCTAACGTGAATACATTAATAGACTCTGACATTAGACAAACTAGCTTGGCAGAGCAAAAGCTGTATGATCATCTACTCGATTGTGTAAAGAATGAGCCACCGGAGCAGATGATTGAGCGCTTCAAAAGTCTCTTTCTGGAGGGCTCCAGATACGCAGATCCTCATATCTGGTCAGCTTTAGAGACGCTGATAAGTGGCAAGCAAGCGGAGGAAGAATTCCAGTTTTTCCTCAATCGGTGCTGCCATATTCTGATCAATCGCTGGCAGCTGCAACCTGACTTTCAAGGAGCAATTCCTCAATTAGTGGGTTTGTTCGAGAATCTTGATGCTTATCGAATGGCTTACTCTCGTGGAGCAAGGCGTCTACGGCAATTAGTTCAGCTTTTTATACAAACAGAGCAATATTTAACCCTGCGACGGTTGTCTCAGGTGATGGATGAAATTCCACCAGAGGAGAGCAGTAATTCTCAGGCAGTAGGAGCTCTTATTCAGCGATATCCCTACCTATATGAACATTGCCTTTTGAGTGAAGATAGTAGTTATGAACATCAGCAAACTGTTCGGCAAATTCGCGCTCGGATTCAACAGCGTTTTGAACTTGATTTAGCTGGGTACGTAACCTATCAGGTACGTTGTGACCAAGCAAAGCGCAGGCAACCTCAAGCAGCACCAGAAAAAATTATCCACCCAGTGAAAAACCCCACTCTTTTGAGTGATGATGAATTCAGGAATGCCGTAAGGGAATTTGTCGGTAAAGTACAAGGCTGCTATACCTACCGGGATATCGCTCAGAGTTTTCTCACCCATAGTAGCCGTACTAGCTTATACAAATACTTTAAAGACGATTTGTATGAATACCTGACGGCTTCGATTGATTCATCCTATGGAAAACGTTATTTTAATGACCGACTGTATAAGCAACTGAAAAATACTCTAACTCTAAGTGATCACAAACAGCTCAACGAATTTTTAATTGTCAGAACCTGTAGCCAGTTGTTGAATTTCTTAGTAGTAGAGAGTTCTCACCAACCTAATCACTATATCTTTGTCGATCTGATTACCAACTTAGGTGCTACTTCCACTACTGGTATATTACTCAAAGTAGTGTTGCTATGCAGTAAGGTCAAACCTTCTTTGGAAAAGCGATTTTCCATTTTGTTTAACCATTACGAGTCTGCTAACAGAGATGGCGTACCCTGGTTAATCAGATCTTTGGAAAATGTTAATGTTGCCCTAAGCGTTCACTTTGGAGGAGCTGATCTTTCCTGTCTGAATTTATACGAGTATGATGAACTCAATAACCAGTTACTAACAGAATAAATAACCAACAGCCAATAATAAGCAACAGACAAAGACTAATCAATAATTGCGATATTGCGATTATTGTAAAGGCTCATGGCCTTTTCGACCCCTTCTTTGAGAGCGAGCTCTACCGTCTCAACTACTAGCTCGAGCACCTTAGACATTAACTCAGCTTCCTGGGCAGAAAATTTACCTAGGACATGGGAAATGTTACCCTTGTCCTGACTAGACTTGCCAATGCCGATCCGTAAACGAGGGAAATTTTGCGTACCTAAATGAGCGATCGCAGATTTCATCCCATTATGTCCTCCCGCTGAACCGGCAAGGCGTAGCCGCAGACGCCCTACAGGTAAATCCATATCGTCATAAATAATCAGTACTGAATTGGGGGGGAGTTTATACCAATCCATCACAGCACGAATTGCTTGCCCAGAGCGATTCATATAAGTGAGGGGTTTGAGTAAACGCACTTTGCTTCCCTTAAACCCAGTTCCTTCCCCAAACCATCCCTGGAAGCGGCGATTTTCGCTCCAAGAAATCTGTCCTCGACGTGCCAGAACATCAACTGCTTCAAAGCCAATATTGTGTCGCGTTTTATCGTATTTTGGTTCTGGATTTCCCAATCCCACAATTAGCTGAGGAATTACCAAAGTGGATGCTGGGGTCACGTTTGCCATATTTTTCTACAAAATTGATCACGAATAGAGAGAGGGCAACTAAGGGTAGTCTCAATAGAGCACGAAACCTCAACCAAGATCCCCGACTTCTTCTTCCTGTTTGTCCAGTTAATCACCAGTTCAACCAAGAAGTCGGGAATCTACCTACTTATCTCTTTTTCTGGTTCAACTCCAAGAACCTACTCTTATGAGAATGCACCATTTTCTCTTTTTGAGTTAGGCAGGATGCTGAAATAGAGATTCTAGATAGACACGAGCACAGGCTCGATAACTTTGAGAAGTTTCTGGTGTCCTACCATTCCCATTTTGGAGCAAAAATAGTGATAGCGCAGCAGAGAAGACCCGGTCTTGGTCCCAGTTAGGATGGTTTTCTAGATAGCCTTTGAGGGACTCATGCAAGTCTTCAGGGATTTCTGCCAGGATGCTTACGGTTGCGTTCATATTTACCTCTGGTTTCATGGCGTGTTAGTACAAAGCAAACTATCTTTGAGGGCCTCTTGAAACTGGCTTGTGCCGCTGAAAGCAAGACAAATAAAAGGGAAAAGAGCACCCACTTCTACTGCCCTCAGGCTGGTTTCAATCCAATTTTTTAATTGGTTGGTCGCACTATTCTCATCCAAAGTGGGGTGGGGTTGTCAATGCTGCGAAATATTACGAACCCTCTCAAAGCAAAACGATATCTACGAATAAATAGGTATCAGAGACTGATCACCGTTACATAACTTAACACAAACTCAGTCCTCTCCGTACCTAAAATACTTTACTGAGAAAATATTGAGTGAGACTGGAAGACCTGATACTACCGTTCATACTTGTGGAAAACTCGCAGTAACCTGTGGAAAACAACTACTGACCTGTGGAAAAAGTTGAACGACTATGTGGAAACTCTGGGGAATCTTTGGGGGAAAACTAGAGCGAAAGATAAGAATTCTTACAAAAAGTGGCGGGAAGCCTATTCCTTCTATTTAGGGCAGGGATAGCCGCCCGCCGTTTGGTTGTTTGTTGGCAAGTTATTTGTACTTCTTCATAATTTAAATGCACAACAGTTTATTACCTATTCCCAAACATAGAGCCCAGTGGGCTACTCTTCATCATCTAGGCTGTGTCCCAAAACAGTAAAAACTTGGCTTTGCTCAAATAACTGCACTAAATCGCCGTTGATTTTATGGTTAGCAGCTTCTTGTCGTAGAATGTTAAGAGCAATGTGTGTCGGTAGACGACGCTTATAAGGGCGATCGCTAGCTGTGAGGGCATCGTAAATATCCGCAACTGTGAGCATCTGGCTTTGGTTAGTAATTTCTTCTTGCTTCAACCCTAGAGGGTAGCCAGTTCCGTCTAGCTTCTCGTGATGTCCATAGGCAATTTTGGGAACATCTTTGAGATGCTTAGTCCAAGGAATTCGCTTCAGGAAGTGGTAGGTATGAGTAACATGGGCTTCAATGCCTAAGCGTTCTTGGGATGTTAGGTTGCCTCGGGAAATCATTAACCGAGCTATCTCTTCTTCTGTAATTAGAGGCTTAGTTTCACCATCAAGATCTTGATAGGTATATTGAGATAGAGTTGTCAGTTCAGCTAAAGTTTCTTCAGCAGAAGCTCGCAACTCTTTCTTGTGCATAATATGAGGTTCATTGAGTTCTTTAACTAACTGCCAGTAACGCTTGAGAGTCTCAACTGCTTGAGCTAGTTGAATGTCGAATTGCTCGAGTTGTTGGCAATGAGAACAGTTAGCCTGTTTAGCATGATCCAGATGCTGGTGAGAGGGATTAACTAATAGATGGTGAAACTTCTTTTGAGCACATTCCATTTCTAGGGTACGTTGTGCCAGAGCAAAGCGATGATAAATTGCCTCTAGTTGGATTGGGTAGAGTTTTTTCTGCTTGTTTAAAATCGCTTCTGGAACACCAACTTTGCCAAAGTCATGTAACAAAGCAGCATAACGAACTTCCCTGATTTGGCGATCGCTCAAATAAATCGGTCTAAGGGGACCCGTAGTAATAGCAGAAGCCTTCTCTGCAAGCCGCACAGTCAGTTCAGCCACTCGTTCTGAATGACCAGAAGTTGTTGGATCTCGGGTTTCAATAATCTGGACAGAAGCTCTGACAAAACCTTCAAAGAGGTTTTCAATACTTTGTTGGAGCTGATTGCGTTCAATGGAAATTGCTGCCTGAGAAGCGAGGGAGCGCACTATTCTTTCTTCCCATTCTGAATAAGACTGGGTCAACTCCATTGTTTTTTCTGGAGAAAGGATAATATCATGTGCTATCTTGCGATTAATCAGCTGCAACACACCAATAATTTCCCCATCCTGATCTTGCATCGGCAGCACCAGTACTGAGCCAGTTCTATATGGCATACTAGTATCAAAACTGCGGTCTAGGGCATAAGGAACTTCTGAGGGCAAATTATAAGCATCTGGCAAATTTAAGCTTTCACCTGTCAGTGCTACATAACCTGCTAGACTTTTCTGAGTTAGGGGCATAGAAAATTCCTGAAAGGTATCCCCCTTGATCGAATCATTCTGCGCTACCTTGAATAGTAACTTAGGAGTTTCCTCATTACGGTCTATTAAATAAACACTACCAGCGTCGCTATAGGTAATCTCCCGGCTCTTAGATAAAATCAGATGTAGTAATTCACCTAAATCGTTGCTGCTAGACAATGCTGTGCCAATTGCCAAGAGCTCTTCAACTAGTTCAACCTTTTGAGGGGATCTTTGTAAAATTGCTTGACTTTCAGGAGTTAAGATCGGAGTTTGGGACAATCTCATAAATACTATTTTTTGTATAAATCACTGCAGAAGCAAAATCACTTGTTGATCAAAGCTTTTAGCCTCACGCTTTGAACAACAAGTTTATGAATACTTGGTTGAACGACAGTTGTAGATTACTCATGCCGCTCACCAAATGCTAAGCAGATTCACCCAAATTCACGACAAATGGTTGCCTACACCATTATTGATCACCCTAATGTAAGGTTTCACCGAAACTCTTAGAAAAACTTGATGAATATCCTAATGTACTCTTTGGGCTGCTGATTGTAGACCCCATATATCTATATATTGCCAATCTTTATGCAAGACATGTATTACCATTAAACTAGCGCAGCGCAGCGGCAATAAGAAATTAGTAAAAGCAGACCCAAAAATAGATGCTATTATCATTATAGCCTTCTGCTTTCTTATACTAGAACCTTGCAAAAACCGTTTTTTACGGTGGTAAATTATTGCTTTCTTGCCAGTAGAGTGACTCATCGGTTTTGAGTCGAGTCACTTCTTATGCAATTGGGACAAAAAACTGTCCACATAGCCTGATAAGTGTGTGACGCCACCATTGATGTGGAGGTCAAGTTTGCCTCACAGAGGTTTTTCAAGTGGGGCAATTCATCCCAGCGTAGCATAACCTTTGTCTCGAGCGTACAGTTGTGGGACACTTCTCAGTCAGCTTCTTCAGATAAGTGGAATTTATTCCTCAGGAATTTGCTCAGGATAATCTGGGTGCAATTCCTCAGATCCAGCAGAAGTGTCCTTGAAAGAATAATGCAAAAAACTTACCTATTCTTCAGAAATTTCTCAGGCTTATCTCAGATTGTTCAAAGACTCTCTTATAAAGAACTACAATACACTTTAGTTTTTAGCAAAAATAAACTTTGGAGAATTGGGAGGATTCTGATGAAAGATTACAAGAAAACTGTAGCAGTTGCTACTGCTCTAACCGGGGTTTTGGCACTGGGTTGTGCAACATTCGGTAACGATACTGCACTTGCTGGCAAGGAAGGTATGGAAAAATGTGCTGGTATTGCTAGGAAAGGGATGAACGATTGCGGCACTAGTCAGCATGATTGTGCTGGGTTGGCGAAAGAAGACAGTGATCCTGAGGAGTGGGTTTATGTTCCTGAAGGTACTTGTAAAAAGATTGTGGGTGGGACTGTCAAAAAACCAGCCTCTAGTACAGAAGCTAATACCGAAGAAGGTGAGTCAAACAATTAGTAATTCTTGTTAATAGGGAACATCACAGATTTTACCAAATTAGTGCGGGCATCTTGCCCGCTGCTATTTTTAATAATTGCATAAAATAATTCTAAATTCTAAATTCTAAATTCTAAATTCATAAATACTATGATTACTGACCTCTCATCGGACGTGATTAAGGGAGTAGGAATCGGTCTACGTTCAGCCCACTATCAAGATATTCTGAATTATAAACCAACCGTACCTTGGTTTGAAGTATTATCGGATAACTATCTTAGTCCGGGGGGTATGCCCCTTTACTATTTAGAACGAATCCGCCAAGACTATCCGGTTAACCTACATGGTGTCGGTATGTCCTTAGGTTCAACAGACCCTTTGAATTTAGATTATTTGCTGCGTTTGAAACGTTTAGCACAACGGATTGAACCGGCATATATTTCCGATCACTTGGCATGGATTTCTGTTAACGGTTGTTATCTCAATGATCTCATGCCTCTCCCCTACACGAAAGAGGTAATCGAACATCTAGCTAGACGCATCTTGCAGGTACAAGAATTTCTCGGTAGGCAGATTTTACTGGAAAACCCCTCTCTTTATCTAACCTTCACTGAATCAACTATGCCTGAATGGGAGTTTATCCAAGAATTATTAGAGAAAGCAGATTGTTACCTACTATTGGATCTCAACAATGTTTATGTCAGTGCTACTAATCAAGGATTTGACCCCTTTGATTACCTTAATGCTTTGCCAGCAAACAGGGTTAAAGAAATCCACTTAGCAGGTTATGAAGAGCGGGAGGATTATTTATTTGATACCCATGGTTATCCAGTGCATAACCCTGTCTGGAAATTGTACCAAAAGGCATTAGAGCGTTTTGGAACTGTACCTACTCTGATTGAATGGGATACCGATATTCCTGACTTTGAGGTGTTAATGGTAGAAGCAAGTAAAGCTCAACAGCAGTTGGCGAAGGTAGAATTGAGAATTGGAAATTGAGAATTAGGCGATCGCAACAATGAGTAATGAGTAATGAGTAATGAGTAATGAGTAATGAGTAATGAGTAATGAGTAATGAGTGAAGAAACTTTATTACATAATGACTATAACTATTAAAGGACGTCGTACTGACTGAGGACGCGATCGCACTCAACTCAACACAGTAAAGCTTACTCTTGGGCAAGTTGGTTGCACTA
>JAAHGL010000215.1 GCA_010692635.1 Symploca sp. SIO2C1
CTCAACTTTTCGGTACATTTTCCCATCACGGCGGTACAAGGGTTTTGAGGCATTTTACCAGAAAACCTGGGACGTGTTTGGCATCAAAATGATTGAAAGCCAAGTCTGGTATAGCTTCCACACTTATGCAGCAAACCCTAATTAATTTTAAGGTAGTTGTTTTGCCACTGCCACTACGCCCTAGTAATACCAACACTTCTCCTTTAGGGATGGTTAAATTCAGATTGGATAACAGGTTCCGTTTATCTATTCTATAGATGACATGCTGAAATTCAACAGCAATCTCTTGTTCGTTTAACATGTATAGCGTTTCTCATTACTCAAACAAGAATTGTTATATTAATTTAATATAAACTAAGAGTATCTAAAACAGCTTTAATTTTAGGTACTTCATGAGTTCTCAACAGATCAGTTTTACCTAATGCTGCTAGGACGGCAAAAAAAGGTTCGGCACTTCTTACTTCTTCCCCAAAACATTCAAAGGCGTGGGGGAGTGCATGACACACAGGAAAACCTAACTTCCTGAGACGGAAAGTATTTAAAAAGGTTTTCATCTGAAAACGAATACGAAGGGCGCTATCTTGAAGATTTTTGTAGTAAAAGCCTAACCCAGCATCAACAAAAATTTTCCTGACACCAAGTTTAGTCGCTAACTCGATCTCCTTAGCAAAATAATCGTACATTAAGTCTGTCGGATCATTGCCAAAATCAAAGTCATCAACTTCTCTGACATTTTTTCCTTGAACATAACAAATGATCACCCCAGCATCAAACTCCCCTACCTCTTGATAAATTTCCTGATTATCTTGGGAGCCAGTGAGATTGATGATATTTGCTCCAACTCGTAAACATTCTCTGGCAACTTGAGGGTAGTATGTTTCAATTGAGGTTAAAACACCTTCTTGATTGAGTGCTTCCAGTACAGGCAAAATTTTACTTTGTTGCCTAACGTCTTCTACTCTCTCCGCATTGGGTAAAGTAGATTCAGCACCGATATCGATAAAATCGGCTCCTTGGGCTGTTAACGCTATGCCACGACGAATAGCTTGTTCTGAACTCAAACAGACGCTTTCCCGATACCAAGAATCACTAGAAAGATTTACTACTCCTAAGATGGCTTTTTGGGAATTAAAAGCAAAATGCTGGTTACCAATGGTAAATTCTTCAACCTTTACTTTGAGAGCATCTTGATACTGTTCATGAATTTCGTAGAGATTTTCGAGAGTAAGCATATTGCTTTTGTTAGAATCTTGTTTAATTTCGTGAACTACAAACTCCAGCCGCCAGAAACTTCTAATACCTGTCCTGTGATGTAATCAGCATCACTACTGATAAAAAAGTAAGCAGCGTTAGCTATTTCTGACAAGGTTGCAGGGCGTTTTGCTGGCAATACTGGAAGAGGTTCCTGCCAATCATCATCGTATTCAAAGGAATTCTCTGCTATACCTGGGGAAATTACATTGGCAGTAATCTGATCTTTAATTAGCTCTTTAGCTAAGGACTTAGTATAAATAATGATACCAGTTTTAGCAATTATATAAGCTGTATTAGTCCCACGGGCAGTGATATTATGAGCGCTAGCAGCACCAATATTAACAATACGTCCCCAACCTGCGGACTTCAGGTGCGGAATTGCGGCTCCGGTAACATAAAAAGTAGTATTGAGGTTGGAATTAATGACAGAATGCCACTCTTCTACTGATATTTGGCTAGTAGGGTTACTTAAATAGTTGCCCACATTATTGACAACTACGGATAAACCTCCCAGTTCCTCCGCTGTAGATTCTACCAGAGATTTGGCTTGCTCAGGTTTGGTGACATCAGCTTGAAGAGCAATAGCCTTGACTCCATAGTTAGTTGCTTCCTCACAAGCTTGCTTCGCTGCTTTCGCACTCCGATTATAATGGAATGCGACATCAAATCCCCTACTAGCTAGATCAAGAGCGATCGCACGTCCAATTCCTACTGCTGATCCAGTTACTAGTGCTTTTTTTAGCATTGCCTTGGAACTAAATTATCATCTAAAGTGCCAACTTGCTTTTGTAGATAATCCTCAATCAACACACTAGTATAGGTATTGAGGGGATAGTCTAAAGCCTGTTGAGGTTTTACCCATACCCATTCCTCAATTTCTTCATTGGGTGTGATGGTTTCCGTAGCAGAAAATGCATAGTAGTTAACCAAAATAAAGTGGGCTTCTTTGACAAACTGGGAATCTAGCACGGCTTCTTGTACCAACCCGAAGCGTACCTGGGTTAACTCTATACCAACTTCTTCGTGAAACTCCCTTATAAGTGCGCCTTCAAGGGTTTCCCCCCATTCCACTTTACCTCCTGGTACACCCCATGCCCCCTTCCACTTAGTGGTTTTGACAATTAAGACTTGTCCCCTAGAATTAACAACTAGTGCTCCTACAGTAGTCAAGGGAAACTGCTTTTGCATAGATACTGGTTCAATAGTGATTGGATTTCATGATTAGGTTTAGGGAGAATTTAGAATTTAGAATTTAGAATTTAGAATTTAGAATTTATTTTCGGCGAAAAAAACACACTTAATCCTGAATTGCCATTTTTCTTAATTCTGCATTCTTAATTCTGCATTCTTAATTCTCCACTCAGATCCCCTTACCGTTTGCCTTGATTCCATTTAGCGATCGCTTTTTGGGCATTCTGATAGGATGGTGTACCTTGAGGTACTAACTTGGCTGTCTCAACTGCTTGCTGAAACTTACCTTGCGCTGCTCTTGTATTAGCCATTAGATAAATCTTCTGGCTCCATTGAGCTTTTAACTGTTGTGCTTCGGCATAACTTGGTTGCTCTGATTTCACTTGAGACAGGATCGTGATCGCACGATTATAAGATGAAGCTTGATTCGGTTTAATTTCCTTTTTCGCCCCCTGGATAATCCCCTGGTTTTGCTTGTGCTGAGTAGAGAGAACTTTCCATTGTTCCATCGCCTGCTGAGCCTCTTGATGAACCGACGGGTCATCCTTAGGTATCATTTTGGCAGCTGCGATCGCACTAGCAAAATTGTCCTTTTGAGCTCGTCCCTCGGCAATATCCATCATTACCTGACTCCAGCGACTAATGTCTTGCTGCGCCTGCTGATAAAGAGGATCATCTGGTTGAACCTTACGAGCAACATCTATCGCCTTACTAAATAAAGATGCCTGACTTGGTTCAATCATACCCTTGGCTTGAACTAAGGGGTCTTGATTGGCACTCAAAGGCTTCTGTTCTGATGTTTGCTCGTTAGTTACTAGCGGCTGATTTGTAGGAGCCGGAGAGGCTGCATTGGTAGGAGCCGGAGAGGCTGCATTTGTTGTAGGAGCCGGAGAGACTGCATTTGTTGTAGGAGCCGGAGAGGCTGCATTTGTTGTAGGAGCCGGAGAGGCTGCATTTGTTGTAGGAGCCGGAGAGGCTGCATTTGTTGTAGGAGCCGGAGAGACTGCATTTGTTGTAGGAGCCGGAGAGACTGCATTTGTTGTAGGAGCCGGAGAGGCTCCGGGTACTGCTTCCTGATTAGTTGTCTCTGCTAGCTGCTCAGTACTAGTCTCATTCTGGATGCGGAGTACCACCGCCATCACGATTAGTCCCAAAGCAAGTATTCCTCCACCCCAAAGAAGCAGTTGTTGCCACCATGGTGTCTTATTTATCTTTGGTTCAGGCTGTCTGTCGTTTGAGGGAATCATGGCTCCTGGTTTATAGGTTACTGGATGGGAGTTGTTGTTAGTTGTTTGGATTGAAGACGTATTCAGTTCCATTGGTACAGTAGATACCACGATGTTCTGTAAAGGTGGTGCTGTGCCATTTGGGTAGTCGTTACTAAGAATTTCTTGAACATTGGGCTTGCTGTTGCCAACAATACTAGCTTTCTCAGGAGCTAAGAAATTTACTGAGGGTAAAATTAGCTGTCCTCTAGCTTTTTGTGTCGGAATTACAGTTAAAGGTGTTTGAATCGGTCGCCAGTGGTGCTGACTCAACTCTGGCAAGCGCTCATGTAAATACTGCTCTAGATTCTCCAAAGTGGTATCAGTGTGATAATAGCGCAGGGCTTCTGTAAGTGCTGCGGTAAATAAGCCTTTACCCAAGGCAGCAGCTTCATGGGAATACTGGTTAAGTTGACTTGAAAGCACCAAAGCAATTCCCATTTGTTGGGCTAACTCTACAGTTTCTGCTCCCACTGGCCCCCCAGTGGGAGGTCCTGGTGAGCGGTTGATATCTAATAAGACCAAGATTTTATCATTGCCTTGAGCTTTAAGAGATTCAAATAGCGATCTTACTGGTATCCCTGTGCCAGGAATATCATCTGGATTACCATCAATCGGCATTAAGTAGTCTACTTCTTGCCAACTGACACCGTAGCCACTAAAAAAGAACCAACGCCAATGCTCTGAAAGCAACAAATTTTGGCTTGGTATGCCGAGCCAATGCAAAATATTTTCCCGACTGGGATAGGTTGAGTGCCCACCAACTAGAGCCGAGCTATCCGTTAATAGAAGACACTGCTCAGACGGCAAATTAGCTTGCTTTACTAACAATTGCTGTAACTCCTGAGCATC
Organism: Symploca sp. SIO2C1; assembly: GCA_010692635.1. Lineage (GTDB taxonomy): Bacteria > Cyanobacteriota > Cyanobacteriia > Cyanobacteriales > Coleofasciculaceae > Caldora. Next base: position 4,563 of record JAAHGL010000215.1, read on the forward strand.
AGCTTGTCCATAGCTTAAAGGTCGTAAGAACTGATAGCGATTGATACCAACTGCAACGCAAGCGTGATTTGTCATGGGCTTTCTGGGGTATAGTTTTTGTTTTAAATGATTAGTTAATCGTTCTTAGGCGATTTTTGCAAATGATTGTACCCACAACATGGTGCGCTACGCTGCGCTAACACACCCTACAATCGGTACATTCTTTCGGAGGAAATCACCTTAATTTTCAATTATCAATTTTTCAATTAACAATAATCAATAATAACTGTTAAATGAGCACAGTATCTTGAGAGTCACCTAGTTCTTCATCGTCAAAACGCACCGTCTCACCTTCGTAGTCATCACTGCTATAACTATATGGTTCCTCAGGTAACATGGGCTCTCCCGCTGCCGTCTCAATAAAGATTGCTGTGTCTTCCTCTGAGAGCAACTCATCTTCTGGGGTGAGGGTAGGTTTTTGCGGAGCCATAGATCTGTTATGCTCCTGAAACTCTTCCAAAGAAAATATAGCTCCACTATTTTCTGCAAACTTACGATTTTCGGAATTGAGCTGAGCTTCAAACAGACAAGCATTACTGAGATTAGAGCCTGTGAGATTGGCACCTTTGAGGTTAGCACCAGATAAATCTGCTCCCTCTAACGAAGCTCTGAAGAGATTTGCTGCCGATAAATTAGCACCAGCGAGACTAGCCGAAGATAAATTGGCATTTTGGAGATTAGCACCGGCCAAATTTATTTCAATTAACTCAGCAGCAGATAAATTAGCTTGCCGGAGATTTGCTTCTACCAATATGGCTCCATTGAGACGGGCTTCTAGTAGTTGTAATTTACATAAATTCTGTCTAGCCCGTTCCCAAAAAGCAGTAGTGGAAAGGACTGCGGTTCTACCCATAAAACTTAACAGCTGCTCTGCATCAAACTCTTGGGGGATATCGGGGTTACCACAAGGCCAAAAAGGAATGTCTGCTTCTTGGGCTCCTGAACAAAGCAGTATGAAGACATTGAGTCCAACGGAGGCATCTATTTGTAAGACATTTAAGGGGTTTTGCAATGACTGTAACTGAGCATGAGCCTGCTGGGCAATACCTTCATCTAACCACCTGCCTCGACAATAGGCTTGATAGAAACTATAGAGGCGTTTAAATAAGACTTGAAAGGAAAAGGCATTGATATTGCGTTGTTCTTCCCGTCGGAGACGCTCAATCACCAGTTCTTCAATTTTGTTGGAGAGCAAGCCATATCCTAGCAAAGCGTAGAGATGCTCAGCAACTTTGACTCCATCATCAATGATAAAGCTGACTTCACCATATTGGTTTTGCAGTTTTTGAGTAAGAGCTTTGAGCTGGAGAGCAATTTCTTCAGCAGCTAGGTATTCTCCCAAGTTAGAGTGAGAAAATTCAATTTTACTCTTGACTCTTAAATCTTGATTTACAGAGAGTCGGGGTGTAGATTCCGGAATAATGCGGTGGAAAAAGAAGTGGGGAAGAGGAATTGGGAGTACTTCCTCGCTCGATTCACTAATCAGATGTTTCTCAATGGCAGCTTGAGGTGCTTGATATTGACCCGTTTGGACAATTGTCAGTGCTGCTTTTTGCATCATTAGGCGCAGTTGTTGGGGATGGCGACTCTCAAGCAAATTGGAGATTGCCTCTTGGGAGCGGCTAGCATGGGCAATGCCTTCCCTGATTAACTCCGGTAGCGAGCCGCTCCCCATCGTCGGTTCCCCCAATAACCATCGGCAAATGCTATCGTAAATTTCAAATTTGAGCTGGGATGATGTCATCTGAAAAACGCTCTTATCTACCAGACCGTCTCGATGTAAAATGCCTACCAGATAAAGCATCAGGGGACGGCAAACTAAGTCAGCTAATGCCTGGGCAGATGGTTGGGGCTGAAATACTCTCCCGTGTTTTAAGAAGGTGAAATATGATTGGGTAATTGATTTAGATTGCAGCTTGGCCCAGGAATTGAACCATTGCCGAAACTCCTCCTGTGCCATAGGTTCGATCGCAATTCGTTGTAACTGCGCAGGTAAGGGGAGAGTAATTTTTTGCCTATATTTTCTGGTCAAACCGTCTAGTGTGACAGAGCGACTGGTGAGCAAAACTTTGTGACGGGGTTTACCACTAGAACTAAGGTACTGATGATGGAACCGCATCACCTGATCGAGAAACGTCCAAAGGTGACTGGATTTGTGGGGAGAGCGAGGCAATTCGTCAAGTCCATCAAGAATTAGTAAACAGGGAGGGGAACTAGAGGAGAGCCAGCCATCGGCATCACTGAAGCGCCCTAGGGGTAAAGCACTTTCTAAGGTTTGTTCAAAGGTTTGACCTAAACTAACGTCTCGCAACTGAATCACCACTGGCATCCACCTGGGATAAAGCTCAATAGCCACCTGAGATGCCCACATCTGACAAAAACTGGTCTTACCACAGCCAGGCTCAGCTTCAATTACGGCAATACTGTTTCTATCTTCCAATTGGGACATTGCCCATACCATTAAATCTACAATTTTTTTCCTTTGTCCTTTGGCAGAGGTTGGTGGCCCTCCAGGATGATTACTGACCACTTTACCTTTGAGGGGAATGTAGATATCTTTAAGGGAAAAGGGTTCAGCAAATAAGGGTTTACTCAAAGAACGCAAGAGCTTTGCTCGGTAGTATTCTCGATCCAAGTCAAGAGGTCTGGTTGCTGTGGGCATTTCAGTTGATACACCTATGCTTTCTTGGGTATCTGTATCTGGAAAATTGCTTAGATTTCCCAACCGGACAAACTTTTGTAGTTGTGCCAGGGGCAGAGCATTCTCGGCAATCACAGTGAGCAAGTGACCGGATAGTCCATTACTTAAACGTTGAGTGAGCAATTTAGCTTCCATCTCCTCAGCACCATTGGCCACAAACCAAGCGATCGCTAAATTATTCATCTGCTGTACTAGAAAGGAGTCAGCAACTAAAGACAGAGCTTGCTCCGCCTGAGAATCGCTGAGGCGTCCTGGTCGTAAGGTTTTGAGCAGAGCGCTCAATTGGGGCTCATTGAAGGTAAGTTCTTGAGCTTGGTTTCCTAGTACCTCTGCTCGATTAACCCAAGGTCTTCTCAATTGAGATTCTTGCACTAAAATTCCTTTTAGTGCATCAAGATAAGCAACTTGAAAAGCAAGCCAAGTTCCTTCATTACGCTTGAGGGATTTTTTCCGACTCAGAATGCGCAGCAGCCCTACGCTCAACTGAGAAATACCCGGAGCTACCTGCCAGGCAACTTGTAAGGGCAGCTCTAATACCTCAGTTAGGGAACTGATGGCAAAAGGACCCATACTTAAAAGTTCCATTTCTTGGGCTATGCGAAAAGCAATGCCAGAAACTTGGGCACTATTAACTCCCAGTTGGGAAATTTCAATGTGGCGCTCTATTAGCCAATGGCGAATACTGAGGCTCATGCCACCCTAATTACTCCAAAATTGCTCACTCATTTTATTTTGAACCCTATACAAGATAAGTGCGACTTCTAAGTACTAAAACTCAATAAGCTTTATACACTCTCTATAGTGACCAATTTCCTATACTCGTGCCAAAAAGAGAAGTAAACCGATTCCCTGTCTCAGTGTCTCTACCGTTCCTCAAACGACGGGAGGGCAAATCAGTCATCCGACTTGTGAGAGACCCGGTCTATGTCCGTAAATTCCATGAGAGATCGATTTTAGAAGAGCCCAAAGGCTCTCAAGATAACTCCTGGACTCCAACTAAGTTTAGGGGCTCACTGAAGATGGAGCCAAGGGATCGGTTACAGGAATCCCCTCAAAATACTGCTAATGAGAGAGAAGCTCCTACTGATTTTTTAGCTGTTACTGAGCCGGAAAACTACGGTTGGAGTCACAATAACCATTACCCTCCCCCGGTTCTTCTGTCTACCTCCACAGAACTCACCTACCGGAAAAAACAAGGGGGGCAAAGGTTGTGGCGATGGTCACTATTATGGCTAAGTGTCCTTTCTTTGATAGGGGGTGCTGTTGCCTCAGGATTATTATTGCTGGCTAAGCTGCCACCTCCTATTGAGTGTGAGAATATTTCTCTTTTATCTCCTGATGGCGATCGCTTTCACTGTGCTCAGCTGGCGGCTGAGTCGGGAAAAGTAGAGGATTTGGCAGCAGCAATAACCTTAGTTGAGTCTTGGCCTCAAGAACATTCTCTCTATCCAGAAGCACAGCGCATGATGGCAGAATGGTCTGGAGCAATTTTACAACAGGGACAAGAACAAATTAATCAGGGGAACCAGTCAGAAGCAGTAGCGATCGCAAGTCAAATTCCTGTCACTAGTCCCCTTTACCCGGAAGCCCAGGCGGCTATTGCTAGCTGGCAAAAGGGATGGCAAAAAAGCCAGGAAACTCTGGGCAAATTTAGAGATGCTCTCAAAGCCCAAGACTGGAGACAGGCATTCCTGTTGCTAACCCAGCTATCTCGGCTGAATCCCGAATACTGGAATGTATTCCGTACTGATGCCTTGGTGAAACGAGTGATCACAGAAAGAGAGGCATCGGAGCAGTTGGATGAGGCGCGAGCTTTAGCCCAATCTAATCGGCTTCAACAGTTAGATGAGGCGATTCAAAAAGCTAGTAAAATTAACCCCAGCAGTTATATCAAAGCCCAGGCTCAGAAGGAACTGTCCCTGTGGAGTCGCACTTTATTGCGCCTGAGTGCAGCTCTGCTGGAAAAAGGGGATGCTGCTGGAGCCATCAATATTGCTCAGCGTATTCCGGTAAATACGACCCTTTATCAAGAAGCTCAAGACTGGATTCGGTTAGGTCATGCCTTTGAAGCTGCTAACGAGAATAAGATCCTTGGTTTAATAGATGCCTTGGCAGTAGTACGTCAGCTTAACCCAAAAAGCCCCGTTTATCCAACTGCTTTAAGTCAAGCAGCTGTCTGGGAGTCTAAGTTGCAAGCTCAAACCAAGTTACAGTTTGCCCAAATTATGACTCAGTTTGAGCAAAGAGTAGGGCATGAGGTAGCGATCGAACAAGCAGCTCTAGTAGAACCAGGAAATCCCCAACGCATACTCGCCCAAACCCTGATTGCTCAGTGGCGTCAAGAACTACGGCATATGGAAAATCGCCAAAAGCTGCTGAGCGCTCAACAGTTGGCGTCAGGGGGAACGATGGAAGAACTCCAAGGAGCAGTAGCACAAGCTAGTAAAATTAAGCAAGGTCAGCCTTTGTATCAGGAAGCTCAAAAAGTTATTGCCCAATGGCATTGGCAAATTAAAACTCTCGAAGACCGACCTATCCTAGATTTAGCCAAGACATTTGCCCAGCGCCGAGATTTGGTTAGTGCAATTTCTACTGCTCGGCAAATTAGCCCTGGTAGCGCAGTATATACTGAAGCCCAAAAAGTGGTGGCTGGCTGGGTGACTCAACTGCAAATCGCTGAAGATCGTCCCCTTTTAGATGCAGCTACAATTCTTGCGGCTCAAGGAAGATTTGACGCTGCGATCGCAACTGCTGATAAAATTTCTGCTGAACGAGCGCTTTATAAGCAAGCTCAAGTTTTGAAAAGTAGCTGGATATCTCAAAAAGGAAAATTGAGAATTGAAAATTGAGTTCAACAATGGATAATGAACAATGGATAATGGATAATTACCTCTCCTTGAAAGAAGAGGATTGACAATCAGGAAAATATTTGCTTTTTGTTTTCTTCATCAATGAAGAGGTCTTAGACCAAATTAATCAATTATCAATTATCAATTATCAATTATCCATTGATAAGAATTCTCTACAAAAAACATGAATATTATAGCGGTTTTCAAATGGGTGATGGGAAAGCTCCACCTTTAGGGAATCTCGATCCCAACGTCCTTTCTTATCTGGAGTTGTCTCAACTCTCAAATAGCTGCGATATGATTTGGGAGCAATGCCCACGCTACAATGGCTTGATTTTGTGGTATTATTTTACATAATCGGATAGGTGTGCGCCTGTAAAGTAGAGTCAGATAGGAGCAGCGCAAGCGGGTGTCGTGAGCAATCGCATTCTCCATTGTAGGGTGGGCAAAATTCCGAGCTTAGCTCAAAGAAGTGATAGGTAGAGATATTGTTGCCCACCACAGCAATAAGCGGTACAGATAATAGTGGGCATTACTACAAGATTTGCGATCGCAAATAGTGCGATCGCACTGGGTTACTCAAAGGCAAATCCCTGAAGATAGTCCCCTTCTGGATGCAGCTACAATTCTCGCTGCTCAAGGAAGGCTCGATGCTGCGATCGCTACAGCTGATAAAATTTCTGCTGAACGAGCGCTTTATAAGCAAGCTCAAGTTTTGAAAAGTAGTTGGATATCTCAAAAAGGAAAATTGAGAATTGAGGGCGGGCAAAAATGGGTAGTTTATCAGTCCAATTGTTAAGGATATTCATTTTGCCCACCCTACAAGATCTACAATCACCGTTAACTGGTATAGAATTTAACCTGTCCATCGGGATTGTTCTGATTAAACTTATCGGCAGCAATACTCACCCGACCTGAGAGCCTGCTAATAATTCGCTCATGCAAGACCATAGCCTGCTCAATCTTACCATCTTCAACCATTTTCTCAAAAACTCTCATGCTGACATTAATGACATTCTTATTATTCTCAAAATCTGCCTCTAACTCAGCATCCAACTGATCCATTCGACGCTCAATTATTCTACGTCGCTCTTCAGCATTTTCTCGAATTGCTAATCGATTAGACTTTTCCTCATTAATTTGTTTAGCTAAATCTAATCCCTTGCTAACGAGTGGAACGAGCTCAGAAGCCAAGTTAATATATTCTAGGATCTGCGGATTTTGAACAAGTTCTGCATAGGGTCTATTTGATACAATTTGATTATCCATAAGTCCCTAACTCCTCCTATTGATAGGTTTAATTACGTCTTGTTGCATAATTTTCTTTAATGACTCTCCTCCTCTATAACAAGTTTCAACAGCTTTTTGTTCTGTTTCTTGTAATTCAGAAAATTTCTTTCCTTGATAAGATAATTGCAGGACAGTATCGAGATGACGTAGCATATAATTTACGGCAACTTCATGAACCAACTTTGTGTGCTTAATTTCTTCTGCAGCTCTTCCATAAGTTTTGATAGCTCCGCTAATTTGTTCACATAGTAAATCAACATCTGCTTGCAGCTTCTCAAGTTTTGTACGCTGTTGAGACGCAGTAAAGAGATAGAAAATTCCACTAATTACTGCGGCAATAGCAATAGATCCAAGATCGCCCTTTTGTAGCTTTGTCAAGTCCTTTCCTTGCAAAATGCTTACTACATTTTCGGAAAAATGTTGAGATACTCTTGTTAAATCTTTGTGAATAACATCAGGTTGCAAATCACTGGGATAGACAAAATCAAGAGCAACTTTTAATTCCTTGGGAGTTGGGATATTTTTATCAATAAGACGTAGTTCGTTAAAAAACGGTTTAATTGCAGCCTCATATTTTGGCATTAGTTGGGACTGTAGTTGATTCCTGTATTGACTAAATTTGTCAATATCGTCATTAAGCACTAATTCGGCATCTAATATGTGCTTTTTAGCCATATCATAGCGCCTGTTGATTGATTCTGCCCACTCTTTGGGGTTTTCAAAAATGTTCGTCGTTGATCGCTTGTGCGAGGGATGAATAGACGGGTCATATACGTACAAATCTTCTCGTTGTCGCGCTATGATAATTGCCTCTTTACGCTCTTGTTCTGCTCTCTTTGCTGCTCTTGTCTTTTGCTGCTTTGACCAAATAATGTACCCGTAAGGATTCAGGTCTGTGTTTAGCTCATCAATAAGCCTGGGTGTACTCGCCGTAAAAAACTAACGCGGCAAAGGGAATTAACGTGCGAACGGCGAGTGCGTCCAGGCTCTTTTCCCCTACATTGGG
>JAAHGL010000216.1 GCA_010692635.1 Symploca sp. SIO2C1
CTTCCATTCCCCAAGGTTACTCAGAGATTTCCCATCAAAGTGCAAGGAAAATAAGCTTCTATAGACCATTTCCTTGCACAAGGCTTGGTCAAAAAATCATTGAAAGCACAGTCTGGTATAGCTTCCACACTTGTTCAGCAAGCCCTAGGTAGGTTGGGTGGAGCGATAGCGTAACCCAACACAGTGCATGTTGGTGTTGGGTTTCACTTCGTTCCACCCAACCTACAGCAGTAGGGGCGAATGGCCATTCGCCCCTACTTTCATCACCTGTTGGTGAAATTTTTTCATCGGGACTGCCTTCTATGTAAAACTAGGGCTAAATAGAGGCAGAATCCTCATGTGAAGGAGACTCGCTGCACAACTTCGTGAAGTTAAACCGAGTTCCTTCAGGTTTCCAGTTCTGCTCTTGGAAGATGAGTGCGGTGAGATGGATGATGGAGAGGAGGATGGCTGCGATCGCTAGAACATAACTGTGTAGGGTATACATATGTTGCAGAGTGATGCTGCTAATACCGCCCCCACCTGAAAGAATATCTCGGAGTGCAGAACCTACGAATGGAATTGATGCAACGATACTAAGCTCAAGCTTAAAACGCCAGAAACCCGTTTGTTCCCAAGTCAGCACAATTGCACTCCAGCTCAAACCAATGGCAGTAAGTGTCAAAAAGATGCCGCTAATCCAACCAGTCAGCCAGGATGGTAAAAACTGACGCCCTAAAAACATGACGACTATTTGAATCAAGGCTAAGACAATCAAAGCATTACCAGCAATATTATGCAGACTGAGAATGAGTGTGCCATAGGCAACTTCATTCACAATCATTGTCAGCGATTCGTAGGCTCCAAGAGCTGTTGGCCGATAATAAAATGCAAGTAATATGCCAGTTACCGCAGCAATACCACCAAGGGTAAGCTCTGCTACTGCCAAAAGTGTAGCCGTCCGCTGGAGAATGTAGCGATATCGATCGAGTAGGATAGGTTGAGTCACAACTGCGTACCTTTCAGAGAAGATTCTGGTTTTCCCAGAGTCTCTTTCCCAGAAAATACTTTTAAGCTTTTTGAGTAGCTGATTAAAGAAAATAACACCTGCTACATAGATGACAAAATAAAACAGACGCCAGCGGAAAATCAGAGTAGTTTGCCAAGTTGGGTGATGTTTCTCTAGAACTGACTGAGAAGAAATAATATCTCTGAGCCAATCTTGGTACTCTTGCCACTCTTCAGGAAAATGGCTAATTAATCTAGCTATTTTGCCAGCTAACTCTACATCCTTCTGACTCATTTCATACCCCCTTTGGCTCCGGAATCCAGTGAGCTACGCTCTCTAGCAGCAGCAGCTTAGCTTCAAGAGCTCGTACGCCAGTACCTGTAATTTTGTAGTATTTTCGTCTAGCTCCAGTATGCTCTTCAGGAGGTTCATCACCCCATTCAGACTTGACAAAGCCTTTTTTTTCCAGCTTCTTCAAGTTGGGATAGAGGGAATTAAACCGTATTTGCTTACCACCGCTTTTCTCTATTGCCTCGATAATCTCCAATCCATAACGTTTGCGAAAACGAAGCGCTGACAAAATTACTTCCTGGTTGGGAGTAAGACTCAAATCTTGATCACTCATACTCAATCCTTAGCTACTATTGTTGAAAGATATATATTCAAATATAACGCTATATCTAAAAAGTGGATATAAAACCAAAAAAATTGGAATAGTCATGCCTGCCAAGCATCAGTAGAAAATATAGTATTAAGAACAAGCTGTAGAGACCTTAAATTAAATTACCTATGAACCCTCTACTGATGGAAAAACTTAATGCTCATCCTGAGTTGGTATCGGAACAAACCGATCAACAGTACACTATTACGAGTGTAAGCTGGAGAGCCTACGAAGCCCTGCTATCTGATTTGGGTGATGATGCTCTAGGATTGCGGGTTCACTATCTAGAGGGAACGTTAGAAATTACAATGCCTGGTCGTAAGCATGAAGTTCTCAAAGACAATATTGGACGGCTACTTGGCATTTATTTTGAAGAAACCCGCACCCGTTTTTATGGACTGGGTTCCACCACCTGCAAAATCGCTGCGAAAAGACGGGGAGCAGAACCCGATGTATCCTTTTGCATTGGTACGGATAAAGATTTCCCAGACATTGCTATCGAAGTAGTACAAACCAGTGGCGGGGTGAATAAACTGGCGATCTATCAAGGCTTGAGCATTGCGGAGGTATGGTTCTGGCAAGATGACCACTTTATCGTTTATCATCTACAGCACGATGAGTATGAAAAGTGCGATCGCAGCCAATTCCTTCCCGACTTAGATTTGAACCTCCTGGCTAAATATGTCCAACATCCTGAACCTCTAGATGCCGTCCTGGAATTTCGTCAGGTTCTTCGTGAAAAACTCTAATTTCTCCCATTCATTATGCTAAGTTGCGTCTACCTGTAGGTGTTTTTTGACGGGGGAGAACTTTTCGGCTTACATTCCCTGTCAGCTAAGGGTTTGAAGTCTCTCACCTCGATCAAGAGGTAGTCGCAACTTCTGAAAGGCTTGCTACCAAAGGCTTTTTGCCATTTATTTCACTGAGATCTTGCTAGCTCTGAGTTCTAGAATGCTATAATTGAAGTAGGTAGTCGCAAATGAACCTTGAAAACTAAATACAGTAAGTTTTTCAACTGCCTGCGGTTCCAATCAACTTGAATCCCTATCAGGGATTGAAACCTGATCTATGGGGCACTGGGCTCTGGGAAGACAAGGTTCCAATCAACTTGAATCCCTATCAGGGATTGAAACTTGACAAGAAACCCTAAAGGAACTGTTGTCGTTGAGTTCCAATCAACTTGAATCCCTATCAGGGATTGAAACAGTATGATTGGGTGCTGCTGCGTGAACTTTTTGGGTTCCAATCAACTTGAATCCCTATCAGGGATTGAAACCGTCGCCACCACCGCTTGAACCCCAGAGCTTGGCAAGTTCCAATCGATTTGAATCTCTATCAGGGATTGAAACAAACCGATCAAGATTTAACAGGAATGCTCTTCATGACAACACCATTATTTGCCCAATCCTCATCTACCCAAAACCAATCTTCAGTTTTGCCTCTCTACGAGCAAGACTATGTCAGCTGGCTAGAAACAACAGCTCACTTGTTACGGGAAGGAAAACTCAACGAACTTGACTTGGCGCATCTAGCTGAAGAACTTGAAGATATGGGCAAACGTGAAAAGCGATCAGTTGAGAGCAATTTAGAAGTCATTTTGATGCATCTGCTTAAGTATCAATATCAACCTGAATTGCGTTCTAATAGCTGGCGATTTACAATTTTGGAACATCGCGATCGCCTGGAAAAACTTTTCCGAGACAGCCCCAGCCTCAAACCTTTTTTTGAATCTGTCTTTGAAGCGTGTTACACTCGTGCCCGAAAAAAAGCAGCGGTTGAAACGGGATTATCCCTGGAACTCTTTCCTTCCTCCTCTCCCTTTACCCTAGACGAAACCTTAAATCCTGATTTCTTACCGGAATCCTGAAGCATTCCAAATAAATTATCAATTATCAATTATCAATTATCAATTATCAATTATCAATTATCAATTATCAATTATCAATTATCCATTATCAATTATCCATTATCAATTATCAATTATCAATTATCAATTATCAATTATCAATTATCAATTATCCATTATCAATTATCCATTGGCAAAGGAGCAACACCAATGAGCCAATTTAGCCGTACCTGGTGGGGACAAAAATTCATCGAAGCGATCGAAAAGCTGACGGATTCAGGTCGTCTTAGTCGAGGACGTTCCTATGCCAGAGGCAATAAAGTTAAGAGCTTTGGCATCAAGAATGGTATCGTAACCGCTAAAGTGCGAGGTTCGGTGAATCCCTACTTTGGGGTATATAAAGAACCCCTCTACACTACTAAAATTGAGTTTCAGCCCATCAGTCCCGCAAAATGGTCGGCTGCGATCGCTCTAATTGCCTCCAAAGCCAGCCTTATTTCTCGCTTGCTGCTCAACGAAATTCCCGATAATATCGAAGATAGCTTTGAGCAACTTAACCTCAACCTGCTGCCCGGAAGCAAAAAAGACTTTAAGACAAACTGCTCTTGTCCCGACTGGAGCAACCCCTGTAAGCACATTGCCGGAGTCTATTATCTAGTCGCTGCTGAACTGGATAGGGATCCCTTTCTCTTGTTTGAATTGCGGGGATTATCAAGGGAAGATCTGTTAAAAGAACTGGCAAAATCTCCCCTAGGTAAGGCACTTTCCGCAGAACTCCAGCTCGAAAAACAGTCTCCATTACCTGTCAAATCCTACTACGCCCCTCTGGAAACTGTGGCAACTGAAACCTGCAAAGATCTGCGGGATGTTTGGCATGGCTCCAAACGTCTACCCCAAACGATGGAAGTTCTACCTCAAATTCCAGTATCGGGTATTCCGGTGAAGAAGCAAGGGGACTTTCCTGCCTTCTGGGAGCGAGATAATTCTTTTATTGAAGTGATGGAAACTCTCTACGAGCAAGTCAAAACCAAAGGACAACTTTAGAATTTAGAATTTACGCATAATGTGAATTAGATACCCAAAACAGACAATATCAATTGCCGTAGGGGCGGGTTTAGGATCACCGTCAACACATTTGGTGAAAGTCTTAATACAAAACCCGCCCAAGCAATAACCAAGGGAATTTAGAATTGGGGATTGGTTGCATTAACCTGGGGATGGCTTTGGGCGGGTTTTGATCCCAATATTTGGGTCAAATGGGTTGGTTTGTCGCTAAACCCGCCCCTACGATATGTACAATTTAATTCACATTAGACGTAATTTAGAATTTAGAATTTAGAATTAAATGGATCTTAAGGATTAAGTGTGGTAAGTTCGCCGAAAATAAATTATACAATCCTAGTTCCCCAAGGGGCAGAATATCAGGCTGTTTGTCGAGGACTTAGTAAAACTGGTAGTCCTCAGCCTCAGGTTCTGCCCATTCCCATTGGCTATCAACCGGTAACCCACTATCTAGAAAAATGGCAAAAAAGCGAACAATTCCTAACTGATACCCGCCCCCAAGTCTTACTTATGGGACTAGCTGGAAGTTTGTCTCCTCAATACAATATTGGGGATATTGTGCTTTACCAGAATTCTATTTGGGTATCGAATCAGTCTGAGCCATCGTTACCAGGAAGCGATCGCAAATTACAGCTAAACTCCCAAACTCTGCCATCAGCCATTAGCACAGATAGTACACTAACTACCTTAGTACACCACCATCTCCAAGAAAAAACCTATTTAGTCAAAGGACTCACTAGCGATCGCTTAATTTGGTCTAGTTTAGAAAAGCAGCAACTCAGTCAATTGTACCAAGCTGGTGTTGTAGATATGGAGGGATATGCTGTCTTAAAAGTACTTAATTCTAAAGAAGTAGCAGTGGCAATGCTGCGAGTGATTAGTGACGACTGCTACTATGATCTTCCAGATCTGAATTGTGCTTTTAGTCCTGATGGTGCACTTAAAGCTTTACCCTTAGCTATAGGGATGATTCGACAACCCTTAGCAGCTACTCGCCTAATTCGAGGTTCTTTAAAGGGACTGCGAGTTTTACAGGAGGTTACGGCTGATTTATTTAGGGTTTGCTGAATAAGTCAAATGGGAGCATTTAAGGAAGTAAAAAGTAACGAGTAACAAGTTTTGAGTTAATTATCCCTGTTTGACTTTGAGTACTTGTTCCCAATCCAATTATGAACTCTCTTCAAACTATTTTCGTACTTTGCCTGAGAGATTTTGCTCGTTGGGTAATTGCTTCCCAGTCACCATCAGCAATTAGAGCTTTGGGAAACAAATCTCCAGCAAGTCCAACCGCGATCGCACCTGCTTTAATAAATTCCTGGGCATTGTTCAAAGTTACACCACCAGTAGGAATCAAAGGAATTGAACCAAGAGGACCTTGCAAAGCTTTGATGTAACTTGCTCCACCTACCGCCTGAATAGGAAATACTTTAACGCAACTAGCACCAGCCTGCCAAGCAGTGATAATTTCTGTAGGAGAAAGGGCTCCTGGTATTATTGGCACATCCTTTGCTACTGCAGCCTCAATTAGTGTCCTGTCTACATGGGGAGTAAAGAGAAACTGTGCCCCTGCAGCAATTGCTTGCTGTAACTGTTCTCGGTTTAAGATCGTGCCAGTACCGATGATACAAGTAGGCAACTCTGAACGTAGTTGGCTGATTAATTCAGGAGCTTGACTACTATTCCAAGTAATTTCAATCACAGAGATCCCTCCCTGTGCCACTGCTTGCGCCATTTGACTTCCCAACACCAGACTAGATGCCCGAATTACGGCAATTGAGCGATGCTGAGACAACAGCGATAACCAAGCAAGATGAGATGATTTATCATTAACCATTTTAAAAACCAAATTTGAGAATTCTTAGATTAATTTAATCCCTAACTCATCTTTATTTCAGATAACCATTATATCAATTACCGTAGTAGCAGGTTTAATGAACAGACGTAAACTCTAAATTCTAAATTCTAAATTCTTTAAGAAAGGTTCTCGATGAAGAAAGTCTTAAAATTTGCCCTTGCGACTGCTTCGTTAGTATTCATTTGTTTAAGTGCCTTAGTTGTCAATGCCGGTGGTTGGGACAACTTCAAACTTCGCTACTTTTATCTCACAAAATATTTCAATGACCAAGGCAAAGAACTAGAGGACTTACAAAAGCAAAACCTTGATCTAACAAAATCCAGCCGTATTGATTTGGCTCAACTCCTCAATGGAGGTCCCCCAAAAGACGGTATACCTAGTATCGATAATCCTAAATTTGATACTGCTCAAACTACACCATTTCCCAAAGACGAACTGGTAATTGGGATAGTAGTTAACGGAGAAGCTAAAGCCTATCCTTTCGGGATCATGAACTGGCATGAGCTCGTTAACGATACAGTGGGGAATGTTAATTTGAGCATCTCCTACTGTCCACTATGCGACACGATTGTTGCCTTTGAACGAGATAATTCTACTTATGGGGTTTCCGGTAAGCTTTATCAAAGTTGTCTGGTGATGTATGACCGTGCTGATGATACACTCTACTCTCAACCTTGGGCCCTTGGTGTTGTCGGCTCTCAAGTGAACCGTAGCCTCACCAAAGTTCCTGCTGTCAAAACTACTCTTGGCGCTTGGCTAGCTAAATATCCCGACAGTAAAATTCTTTCAACTGATACTGGTCATAATCGGGATTACTTGCGCTATCCCTATGGTGATTACTATACCAATGAGCGGATTATTTTTCCTGTCCCCAATCAAGATAAGCGTAACCTCCATCCCAAAGCAATTGTTAGCTATATCTGGCAAGCAGATAATCAAAAACCTCACAATCAGTTTTCTGGTACTAGCCACCAATTTGTTCATGATGAATTGCAACAAGTTGGAGAAAAGGTGGTGGAATTTGATGATAGACAAATCCTTGCCCGTTGGGATAACCAACTACAAACTGTAGTAGTTGAAGAATTAGATGGTACACCTCTACCGAGTTCAACAGCTTTTGCTTTTGTTTATCCAGCATTTTTCGAGTGAGGAATATTGGGAGTTGGATAAATCCTACCAAGGGCGCACGTCGGTGCCCCTACCGTAAATTTACTCAAGATGAAAATGAAATCAAACAAATATAAATTCGTAGGTTGGGTGGAGCGATAGCGTAACCCAACGCCAGTAACAGGAATGTTGGGTTTCACTTCGTTCCACCCAACCTACAGTTTTAGTCGTGTCACTAACTAGTTCGATAGCTTTTGGTTTTGTTTATCTAGCATTTTTCAGTAATTAATAAGTACCTCAGCACTCAGCTATCTCTTGGATGATGTGAGCACTTTTTATTGTTAAAATAGGTATAGTCAAATTCATACCAAATCCGGTTATTGTGGGGTACTTACCCAAATCCCCAAATCCTCTCTCAGCAAAGACTTTGATTTTTTGGAATAGACCCTAGGTAAAGCGGATTTGGTATCAGACATTAATGTGAAAACTGATACCATCTTCTATGGCTTGTTTCAATCCTTTCCCAGCATCTTCTTTGAATTAATTAATCATTCTCCCCAAGAAGCACAAGCTTATCAATTCGCCTCTGTAGAAATTAAACAACTGGCTTTTAGAATTGATGGCGTTTTTCTTCCCACAACCACTACACCCCAACAACCAATTTATTTTGTGGAAGTCCAGTTTCAGAAAGACTCTCAATTTTACTCCCGCTTCTTTAGCGAAATCTTCCTCTACTTGGACAAAACAGAACTTACCAACGATTAAGGAGATAGAGGATGAACGACAAAGACGAGAACTTCTACAATTAGTAGAGACAATACTAGTTTATAAGTTACCCCAACTAAGTCGCAGGGAGATAGAAGCCATGTTTAGCTTAAGTGATTTACGACAAACCAAAGTTTACCAAGAAGCTTTGGCTGAAGGGCGACAAGAGGGGCGACAAGAGGGGCGACAAGAAGGTCGAATTCAAGCTAAGTTAGAGTCCATACCTCGGCTGTTAGCTTTGGGGTTGAGCGTAGAACAAGTTGCCCAAGCTTTAGAATTAGAGGTAGAACAAGTCAGAAAAGTGGCTCGGCAATCTTCTAGTAGCTGAAATAGTTCTTCAATACGGTGGTGCAATTTCTTCATTGGGATTCCCTTGCTGTTGTGCATAAGAATGCACAACAGCTTAACTACTAATTTTCATACTCAAATCTAGCCAAGTTGAGCGGGTAATGGGTGCACTAGTAGAAACGTAATCTACTCCAGTTTCTGCTGCAGCTCGAATGGTTTCTAAAGTAATGTTACCCGATGCCTCAATTTTGACGGGATTTTCGCCTAATCCTGCGGTAGCACTACCAAGATTCTTCCCTCGAATCAGTTGCACTGCTTGTTGCATCATCTCTACAGGCATATTATCTAGCATGATGATATCGGCTTTATACTCCAAGGCTTCTTTAACCTGCTCGATAGTTTCCGTTTCTACCTCTATGGTTAGTGGATAGGGAACGCGAGAGCGAATTTGGGTAACCGCGTTTCCAATACCTCCTGCTGCGGCAATATGGTTATCTTTAATAAGAACTGCATCATCTAGTCCCATCCGCTGATTAACAGCTCCGCCCACTTGACTGGCATACTTTTCTAATAATCTCAGTCCTGGTATAGTTTTGCGGGTATCTGCTAGTTGAGTAGGTAAATCGGCAATTTTAGCAGCATATTTGTGTGTCATGCTGGCAATCCCACTCAGTCGCATGGCTAAATTAAGTGCCACTCTCTCTCCCATCAACAGGGCATCCAAAGGACCTTCAATGGTAGCAATAATAGTTTTGTTTTGTGATGAGTTTCCTGAAGAGCGATCGCACCACTGACCTTCTTCTACTAATGGTGTAAATTTTACCTGTTGATTGAGCAATTGAAAAACCCTTGCCGCAATTGGCAATCCAGCAATCACACCAGCTTCTTTGACAATCCATTGAGCTTTTCGGATTTGAGTCGCAGCATCCAGCAAGCCTTGGGTAGTGCGATCCCCTCTTCCAATATCCTCTAATAACCACTCCTGTAAACATTGGTCTAGTACTATAAAAGGTGGCAGTACGGCAGTTGAACTGTTCATGTTACCCAAAATAATCCTGCGCTAAGCAGCATAAAGGTAGATGGTTCTAAGGGTCAATCTGCGTTTTGTACCAGACGCTCCAAAGGGTACAAGCATTGAGGGCGCACGTCGGTGCGCCCCTACCAGCGATCGCTTACAATCGGATTAAGGCTTTTGAGAGAGCAAGTAAACTATTATGATTGTCCTTGCAGAAAATCCCCTTATTACCTGGGAAAAGTTACCAGATGATTTTCCCATACCAGACGAGCCTGTGGACAATATTGCTCAACCTTACTTAGCTGAAGGTCTAACTGATAGTTTAGACACTGCCAATCTGCTGCCAGAAAACTCTCTAGTGGCTAGTAACTATGTTGTCTGTGCAACTTTGGATGGCAAAATGGTACTCAAAGCTCCTGATTGGATGTACGTGCCTACTATTAAGGTGCCACTCACCGACGTAAATCGCAGCTATACTCCTCAGCTACAAGGAGAGATTCCAACTATTGTTATGGAATTTCTTTCGGATACTGAAGGGCAAGAATATTCTAGTAAACCAACCTACCCCCCCGGCAAATGGTTTTTTTACGAGCAAGTACTAAAGGTTCCTAACTATTTCATCTTTGAACCTAAGGAGGGTTGGTTAGAAGCATACCAACTAGATGATTTGGGGCGTTATAAGTTACGCCAGCCGGATGCTAATAACCGTTATCCTCTTGAATCATGGTCTCTCTGTTTGGGAGTATGGGAGGGAACTAGACGGAATCGTACTGGTTATTGGTTGCGTTGGTGGGATCAGTCAGGGCATTTGTTGCCTTGGAGTTTAGAACAAATTGAACAGGAGCGCCAACGTGCTGAACGAGCGGAAACAGCTCAAAGGGAATCAATCCCCCGTCTGTTGAAAATAGGATTAACTGTAGAACAAGTGGCAGAGGCTTTAAGTATTTCTGTAGAAGAGGTGCAAAAAACGATTATTGAATAACAACTAACCATCAACTTCTGGTGAGATTAGAGCCAAGGCGCGATCTATGATTTGTTTTTGCTCAATCCTACTAGCTAGAGTACTAGAATAATAAACTTCTCAGTTCCAACAATTCTTCCATAACCTATACCTCAGATACAGTTAACTATTAGTTGTAGGTGAGATCAAAGCGAACGCTTGCTCGATAATGGCTTCTCGGTTAACCATTGTTTCCAAAGTAGCCGTATCGTAGATTCCTTCTGCTACTTCTAGGGAAGCGCCATCAATCGCCATGGGATAGGCAATTTCTAGAATTTGGTATAAATCTTCTCCTGTTAGGTAATATCCTCCAGCTTTGCGACGTTTGTTTTTTTCCTGAATTTCTCTAGTACTGTTACGGATGGAGACATCCCAAGAACGAGTTGTACGACTTTCGGCTTGTTGTTTAATTAAATGGAGGAGCAAAATTTTGGCGTAACTGCGAATATTATTAATTTTGTCATCACGGCTCATTTCTTCGAGTTCTTCTACAATTACTAATGCTCCAGAGATATCCCCTTGTAATAATAAACTTCTCAGTTCCAACAGTTCTTCCATCACCTCTACCTCAAATTATTGAATATAAGACTTACCCACTCAGATGCGAGAACTACTATATCAATTAGCAATTAGCAATTAGCAATTAACCATTATCAATTAGCAATTAGCAATTAGCCATTAGCAATTAGCCATTAGCAATTAGCCATTAGCAATTAG
Organism: Symploca sp. SIO2C1; assembly: GCA_010692635.1. GTDB lineage: Bacteria > Cyanobacteriota > Cyanobacteriia > Cyanobacteriales > Coleofasciculaceae > Caldora. The sequence goes on from JAAHGL010000216.1 coordinate 11,305, forward strand.
CCATTATCAATTCTCCAAATCCTGCCCCAGTTTAAGTAAATTTCGCCGATACCAATGGCTGCAATTATACCCACCAGACTCAACCAGCTACCAATACTACCTAAAGTCGTTATCGCAAGAATAATCGCGCCGGTGACAATGAGGTAAGTAAGAGCTACTTGGGAGTGGAGCCAACCTGATTGTTGTAAGCGCTGATAAAGATGAGTTCGGTGAGCTTTAAAGATGTTTTCTCCACGTATCAGGCGGCAGAAGATGGTGTAAATCGCGTCTCCTAGTAGAGGCAGGGTAACTGCGATGGCACTCCCAGCTTGAGCCAGATTGTCTGTATTGAGGATTGCGATCGCTACAGTTGCTCCTAATACCGTACTACCAGCATCTCCCATAAATATTTTAGCTGGTGACCAGTTCCAGTAGAGGAAACCTAGAAGGGCAGCAGTTAGAAGTAATAGCAGAGGTTGCTGTAGATAAAAGGCAAGAAAAGTTAGTTGAACTGAAGTAACACTGGCAACTAAGCCATCTAAACCATCCATAAAGTTGTAGAAGTTAATTAAGGCAGTTATTCCGATAATAGTGAGAGTAATAACTAAAACCATCCCAATTGTCCCTAGCTTTAAAAGCCAAGGTTGGGGAAATCCTCCGAAGCCAGTAACTGCAATTCCTGCTGTTGTCAGTTGTACTAAGTAACGGATAGGTGCAGGAACTCCCTTGTTATCATCAATAATGCCGATAACTGCTAGGGGAGTTAGTGCTAACCACAGAGGTAGAAAATGGGGAGTTAGGGGTTGATGGAAGATCAAGGAAACAGTTGCTCCGGTAAAGGCAAAGGCAATGATAAAGCCTAAGCCTCCTCCTCTCGGTGTTGGTTGGCTGTGGGAACTACGTTGGTTGGGAATATCTAACAGTTGTTGACTAAACTTGTTTTTGATAATTCCAGTGGTAAGGATAGCAATAATGAAACTGATTACAATAAGCACAATCAAAATAAAATCCATATCTGCACCGGTTATAAGTAATGAGTAATGAGTAATGAGTAATGAGTAATGAGTAATGAGTAATGAGTAATGAGTAATGAGTAATGAGTAATGAGTAATGAGTAATGAGTAATGAGTTATAAGTAATGAGTAATA
>JAAHGL010000217.1 GCA_010692635.1 Symploca sp. SIO2C1
TGGGAGATGGGGAGATAGGGAAGATGGGGAAGATAAGGAGCTGGGATAGACAACGGAGAAATTAGCAATTAGCAATTAGCAATTAGCAATTAACAATTAGCAATTAACAATTCCCCTTATGTTATATCTGGTTGCTACACCCATTGGAAATCTAAGTGACATCAGCTTGCGATCGCTTGATATTTTTCGTCAGGTTGACTTTATTGCTAGTGAAGACACTCGTAAAACTGGAAGATTACTCAAGCACTTTGAGATCAAAAAACCACAAATCTCATTTCACGAGCATAACGAACAACGCAGTGGAGAAAAGATCATCAGTTTACTGGCTCAAGGGAAATCTGTAGCTGTTGTCACCAATGCAGGAACTCCAGGCATTTGTGATCCAGGATTTACGATAGTACGTAGTGCTATCGAAGCAGGGGTTGAAGTTACCATGATTCCTGGTGCGAGTGCCTTTGTCCTAGCTTTAGTTTTATCTGGGTTGGCAGTTCATGGATTTACTTTTCGTGGGTTCCCACCCCGCAAACCTGGTCCTCGAATCAAGTTTATTGAAGTAGACAAAGATTCTCCCCATACACTCATTTTCTACGAAAGTCCCCATAGAATCAAAGCATTTCTTCAAGATGCTATCCAAGTATTAGGCGATCGTCCAGCTGCTTTAGCTAAAGATTTGACTAAAATGTACGAAAAAGTTCAAAGAGGCACTCTCTCAGAACTATTGAGCCTGTTCGATCAGACTGAACCAAGGGGGGAATATACTGTTGTTATTGCCGGTACAAGTAATCGAGTTAAGACACCACAACCTCAGGGGGGTGAGCGAAAAAAAGGGTGGGGAGATAGGGAGATGGGGAGATGGGGAGATAGGGAAACAAAGGAGAATTAATGATTTGAGAGGATACTTTGCCATAAATCCCACTTCATATTTCGTTCACTCCCTCAGGGGGGTGAGGGAAAAAGCTCATCAAATACAAGCATTTGAGCTTAAGTTAACACTAATGTCAATTCTTCCTGATGCTATAAAAAAAATGCTGGATAGAGAAAAAGTTGATGCACCCTGATAACTCCCCTCGGCTAAAGACAAAGCTTTGCTTTGCTAATCAGCCGAGGTTTTTTTGACAACAGGGTTAATCAATTGTCAATTGTCAATTATTCATTGATCATCACTCCGGTTCCTGACCGGAAACCACTGGTGCAGTGGCATTCAACTTCAACTTTGGGTGATCCCCTTCCACTTGCTGCAAATTCCACTCATTTCGGAACAAGAGCACTGGACGCCCCCAGTTATCCTTTACTGCTACTGTATTAAACAGACGTCCCGCCTCTTTCAAGGCTTCCCAGCCACCAGCTACCCAACGAGCAACACTGTAAGGTAACATTTCCACCCTGGTTTCGACCCCATATTCATTCTGGAGGCGGAACTGCACCACCTCAAATTGCAGCTGTCCCACTGCTGCCAAAATAGGATCACGCTTGGATTCATCGGCTGAGTACATAATTTGTACCGCTCCTTCTTCTCGTAACTCCTTAACCCCCTTTTGAAATTGCTTGAACTTGGAAGGATTGGGATTTTTGAGATAGGCAAACAGTTCTGGGGAAAAGCAGGGAATCCCTTCGTACTCTAATTTCTTGCCGTTGTAGATAGTATCACCGATCGCAAATACTCCAGGATTATTCAAACCAATCACATCCCCTGGATAAGCTATATCAAGAGACTCTCTATCTTGGGCAAAGAGTTTTTGTGGTCTTGACAAACGCACAGTTTTACCAGTCCGGGCATGACTAACAGTCATGTCTTTTTCAAACTTACCTGTACAGACACGAACAAAAGCCACTCTATCCCGGTGCTTCGGGTCCATATTCGCTTGCAGTTTAAAGACAAAACCCGTGAAATCTGAGTAAGTAGGAGCAATTTCTCCTGCAGTGGAATTCCGTGCTCCTGGTTTAAGAGCATAGTCCAGAAAAGCATCTAGAAACAACTGCACCCCAAAGTTAGTCATGGCACTGCCAAAGAAGATGGGCGTCATCTTACCATCATGAATCAAGTCTAAATCCAGTTCTGGACCAAGACCTTCGAGGAGTTCTATGTCTTCTTTGAGCTGGTAGTAGAGTTCTTGTTCTAATAGCTGTTCAATTTGAGGGTCCCCTAACTCGACTACAGTTGCTTTAGCTTCTTTGCTTCCGTGAGCACTGCGTTCAAACAGGTGAATCTGTTGCTTGCGCCGATCAAAGACGCCCTTGAAGCGATCGCCTATACCAATTGGCCAGTTGACTGCATAGGTCTGTAACCCTAGTTCTTGCTCAATCTCATCTAACAGTTCTAAAGGTTCGCGCCCTGGACGGTCAAGTTTGTTAACAAATGTAAAGATGGGAAGCAATCGCATCCGACAAACTTCAAACAATTTCCTAGTTTGCGGTTCCAAACCCTTGGCAGCATCAATCAGCATGACTGCGTTATCTGCTGCTGCTAGAGTGCGATAGGTATCCTCACTGAAGTCTTGGTGTCCAGGAGTATCAAGTAAATTAATTTGACAGTCTTGATAGCCAAACTGTAACACTGTCGAGGTAATAGAAATTCCCCGCTGTTGTTCCATTGCCATCCAGTCAGAAGTTGCCTTACGCTGCGCCCTCCGCGCCTTTACTGAGCCTGCTTCGTGAATTGCACCTCCGTAGAGTAGGAGCTTTTCCGTCAGTGTTGTCTTACCAGCGTCGGGGTGGGAAATAATTGCAAAGTTGCGTCGTTGTTCGACCGCCGTTTCTAGTTCTGCTTGAATTTCAGTGGACATTCAACAAGCCTATTTTAGGGAACCTCATTTAATATTATAGGGCTTGCCTGAGCGAGTCCATTGAGAAAGGGTTTTGAAGTAATAAGTAATAAGTAATAAGTAATAAGTGTTTTCCAAAATCTCCTACTCTTGGTAGATTACCACCCCTTATCTAGACGGGATTTACCACCTGTCTTTCCTTAAGTTGGTGCTAAAGTTGTGATTGTAGAGTAATAGATTTGAAGCAATTAGGGAGTCTATTTTATGGTAAATTACCAGAATCAATATGCTGAATATGACCAGGATAAAAGGAAGCTTTTATCATCTCTATCTCATGGGGCAATTTTTATTAGCACTTTGTGGATCTCAGTTTTAGTTCCTCTGGGTATTTTGTTAGTATCCGATGATCCAGTAGTGAAAGAAAATGCCAGAGAATCGCTCAATTTTCACTTCAATATTTGGCTTTACGAGCTAATTTTTGGTTTTCTGACGATTATTCTGATTGGTTACCCCCTCTTGGGCATAGTAGTTTTGCTCAGTTGGATCCTGCCTATTTTGGCGATTATCAAAATTTTCGCCAATCCTAATGAGTCTTACCGCTACTCGTTTATCTTCCGTCTGCTCTAGATTGAATACCTAATGGGATAAGGATTGTTCTAGGGAGTTGAGTGCTACAGAACGGAAGGCAATCTCTACGCACTCAACTGTCATGCTGAGGTGATAGTGAAGCATCTGAGCTGTTTGGAGCCCCTTCGCTACCGCTGTTGGATGACATAATTTCCTGACGGCGTGTAAGTCCTATAATTGTTGCCAAGTAAGTTTGCCTGTTCCTTCATCCCAATGCCAGTGCAACAGTCTCCCTAGTTTACCAATACCAATACCCGGCAAACCGATTGCTTGCCGAGGAGCCTCTGTTGCCAGAGCAATGGCAGTCTCCACATCACAAATTTCCCATTGCACCAAATTCTCTACCCCCACTAACAACGGCAAGGTTGTTCCTGAAAGAGTTCCATCCGGTAACCGTGCCGTACCATGCTTCACTTCAATCTGGCGGCTATCCCAAGGATAAACTCCATCAGGTAAGCCAATTGGTGCTAAGGCATCACTCACCAGAAAAATACCCTGCTCATAGCCACCGGCACGCAGTAGCAGCTGTATCATGGTTGGACAAACGTGCTTACCATCAGCAATCATGCCACAATAGACCTGAGGATTGGTTAACGCTGCTCCGAGTAAACCGGGTTCCCTGTGATGTAACCCTGGCATGGCATTAAAAGCATGAGTCACCATTGATGCCCCCAGTTTAAAAGCTTCTTCAGCTTGGGCAGCAGTTGCTAGAGAATGACCTAAGCTAACAGTAATTCCTAGAGAACGCAAATAAGGTATTACCTCTCCCTTTGAATCTAATTCTGGTGCTAAAGTCATCACCCTGACAATCTGAGCGTAATCCCCTAACGCCTCCTGCACGTTATCAATCGTCAGCGGTAGCAAGTACTCCTCTGGATGCGCTCCCCGCTTTTGGGGATTGAGAAATGGTCCCTCTAGGTGGACACCTAAAATCTCAGCTGCTGGTTGTGCTTGGCGTTGGGATGTTACAAAGTCAGATAATACAGAAAGCGATCGCTGAATTTTCTCAATAGAGGTTGTAACTAAGGTTGGCAAAAAAGCATCGATTCCCTGATGCCACAGGTATTGACAAATTTTCCCCAACTTCTCACTATCAGCAGAACTCAAATCAGTGAACGCTAACCCTAAACCCCCATTAATCTGTAAATCCACACCCCCTAAGGATACCCAATCGCCAGCAATATCAATAATGGAGAATTGGGAATTGGGAATTGGGAATTGGGAATTGGGAATTGGGAATTGGGGATTGTTCCTATCCATAGGTACAATTGCTCCAATTATGCCTTGGCTATCTATCCTAAGTTGCTGTAAACCTTGATAACCAGGTATACGAGCATTATTAATAATAGTCATTTACTATTTGTTATTTGACAATATGGGATAATAAACCAAATTTATTTCTTTTTTCTCAACCTAAAACCTAAATCAATAACCAATGACTCAAGTTGGCATTATTATGGGTAGCGATTCCGACTTGCCCACTATGCAGGGTGCGATCGCAGTTTGTGAAGAATTTGACGTATCCTGTGAAGTTGCGATCGTTTCTGCCCACCGAACACCGGAACGAATGGTGCAATATGCCCAATCAGCTCACCAACGGGGACTTAAAGTAATTATCGCTGGTGCTGGTGGTGCGGCTCACCTGCCTGGTATGGTGGCAGCGTTAACGCCTTTACCTGTGATTGGAGTGCCTGTTGCCAGTCGCCACTTACAAGGCGTCGATTCTCTCTACTCCATTGTGCAAATGCCCGGGGGAATACCTGTAGCTACTGTAGCAATTGGTAATGCCAAGAACGCTGGTTTATTAGCTGTCCAGATTTTGGCATCTCACCAGCCAGCATTACTAGAACGAGTTCAGCAATATCGTCAGAATTTAACCCAATCTGTAATGCAAAAGCAAACCCAGCTCGATGAACTGGGCTACCAGAAGTATTTGAATTTAAGGTTTTAGGTTTTAGGTTTTAGGTTTTAGGTAGAAAATTGGTAATTGAGCTTTGACAATGTTCAACTACATTGAACTTTACCTCTGAGTCAAGTTCAATGTAGTTGTATCACTTCGTCCATCTTTGTCAGCTGTGGCGGTTACACTATATTTGATCCCGCTATCAAGAAGCCTGGGTTGGGGTACGTTAACGGTGAATCGTCCATTGTTATCAGCATTTACCGTTGTCTCTAATAGCTGTTGAGAGTTTATTACCTCTGTAGCTAGGGCACCTAAAAAATTGGAGTTTGAAGCTGTTTGTTCAACTAAAACCCTAACCCGTGCATTAGGCTGAGTCTTACCGATAAGAGTAAAACCTGCAGTTGCTATTTGATCACCATCTTTGTGACTAGTGAATTCTGGACGTAAGGGAATAGTTGGAGTGGCAGTTATGATGTTTGATGAGGTTTGGGTATTTTGGGTCGATGTAGTCTCAACTTGACTTACTTGGGTTACCCTAGCACTAGGATTAAAAACTACAGCTTGGGAAGCTGCACCATAAACTGTTTTATCACCCCGTTCTAAACGACCAACAACGACTCCATCATTAATTCGGTCTGTTGAGCCCAAATTCAAACTGGCAACATAAACTCCTCGCGAGACTTCCTGAGCGGTTAACTCCCGCACAGTTGCCCCATCTAAAACCATTACTTTGGCTCTTGCTCCTGGCGTACCATTGATCGTGGTTAAAAAGGTTGAACCAGCACCAAGAGCATTATTGGTAGCATTATGGGTAACTGAGGTAATTTCTAAGGCAACTTGGGGCTGCTGAACCTGGAAGTTCCAACCTACTGTCCACTGCTGACCATTAGTATTCTTATACTCTACCTGAACTCGATTATCTCCAGCTGGTAGAGCCTGAGTGGGGCGATAGCTAAAGAAATTTCGGGTAATGGTGCTACTTCTGGTTACATCCTTACCATTGACCAAAATTTTGACCGAATTCGGATCTACTGCTCCACCACTGGTATCGAATACGCCTGAGATTGAGCTATCAGGGGAAACAGCCTCATTACTTTGACTAGGACTAGGGTTAACAATACCTTGAGCCAAGGTTACCTCAGACCAGAGTACGGGACTAAGAATAATGCTAGTAGCAGCAAGTAGATTAAAACAAGTTTTTTTGAGTAATCCCATATTTATTATTTAACTCCTTGGTAGCGCATCCATATCAACAATTTTCAAAAGTAACACTTCTTTACATAACCTAAAAACCTGGTTCTCAAACTTTATAGGCTTTTGATTCTCAGGAGACGGAGTATGGTGGATTAAGTTCCAACTGGTCCTTCAAGATCACTATCAAACTTTCTTATATTGACAAAATGTATAAATAGATACAGAAATATAACTCATTAACCAATACATAATGTGTAAATTTTCAAAGCAAAATCAACCTGTCATAAAAACTGAGTTTTTTGGTTATCTACCCAAATTTTTGTATGATTTGCTTTGTAAAAAAACGTTTCAGTTGAGGAAACTACTGATCGCTTCAGTAAATAACCCAGGAGAAGCTAGGAATTTAGCATCTGGTCGTATAATAAAGCACAACTAACGATTAGGGTTCACCTCAGGCTGAATCCCTAACAATAAGCGGGTGCTCTTAACTGGAAATGAGTTGATTTACAGTTTGATTAAATATTGGAGAATTAAGTCTCGCCGATTCTAATGATGTCTAGACTAAAGTTCCAGAAAACTTTCAACAAAGAAAAGTCGCCCAAGAAAAATAGGCGACTTGATGCACGGAGTTCTTCCCAGAATCTTTGGGATGCACCCTATTTCAAACCATTGAAAACTCTCACTAAATCATTTTCTCCCTACTGGCTTGCCTGCATTCCTCTGGCGGCAATAATTGTTGTAGTCTGGAATACGGCTGCTTCCGCCCAAGATGTCATTGATACAGATGCGATCGATCCAGCGGCACTGACTCAAGGAATTCTTAGCATTGTCTTCGTCTTGATCTCAGCAGTTCTGGTGATTTTCATGAATGCTGGGTTCGGGATGCTGGAAACTGGCTTCTGTCGCCAGAAAAATGCTGTTAACATCCTTTCTAAGAACCTGATTGTCTTTGGGATCGCGACGATCGCATTTTGGGCAATTGGCTTCTCCTTGATGTTTAATCCGGGTAATGGGTTTATTGGCATGGGAGGCTTTTTCTTAAGTAGCCCTGATCCTGCTACCTATGGACTAGATCCTTTTCCTGATGGTCTACCCATATCTGTATTTTTCCTCTTCCAAGTTGCCTTCGCGGCAACTGCAGCCACGATTGTTTCGGGTGCTGTAGCTGAGAGGATTAAGTATGATGCCTTTCTCATCTTTAGTGTCCTATTGGTAGCTGTCTCCTATGCGATTACTGGACACTGGGTTTGGTCTGGTACTGGCTGGTTAGCTAATCTGGGGGGAGAGGGTGGCACTCCCTTTTCCGACTTTGCTGGTTCAACAGTAGTTCACTCTGTAGGGGGTTGGGCAGCTTTAATGGGAGCGGCAATCTTGGGACCACGCATTGGTAAATATGAAAACGGTCAACCCCGTGCTATTCCCGGTCACAATATGAGTATTGCTACCCTGGGTTGCTTGATTCTCTGGATCGGCTGGTTCGGTTTCAATCCAGGTTCAGAATTGGGAGCATCCGTAAATGTAGCTTACATTGCCCTGACTACTAACCTGGCAGCAGCAGCGGGTGCTGTCACAGCAACAATGACTTCTTGGATCAAAGATGGTAAGCCTGATCTATCGATGACGATCAACGGGATTCTGGCAGGCTTAGTAGCGATTACCGCAGGCTGTGCTAGTGTTCCCTATCACTTTGCTGTACTTATTGGTGCGATCGGGGGCATTATTGTGGTGTTCTCTGTTGCCTTCTTTGACAGTATCCAAATTGATGATCCAGTAGGAGCAATCTCCGTTCACTTAGTCAATGGCGCTTGGGGAACTTTTGCAGTAGGATTGTTTGCCAGTGAAGGGGGTTTATTCTCTGGTGGTGGTCTTAATCAACTAATTAGCCAGGTCATTGGTATCATTGCTATTGGACTCTTCACAGTTGTCATGAGTTCCATCTTCTGGCTAGCCTTGAAATCTACCATTGGTATCCGAGTAACTCCAGAGGAAGAAATGGAAGGCTTGGATATTGGGGAACACGGTATGGAAGCCTACTCTGGATTCCTCAAGGAAACAAGTATTGTGAGTGGTATTAGTAGTGAGGGAATCAGTGACGAGGGTAACTTTGCTCGTAGCTCTGATATGTAGATAGTTACCGGTGATTAGATTTAGTGGGCAGTGCCCACTTTCACCTCACAGCAAAAAAAGTGTCTAAGCTAAAGCCCATACCTTTAGGTATGGGCTTTGTTTATTTTTAACTAGAGTATAAAAAAGGTATAATAAATATATAAAATGAAATTCGAGTTTGACCCTGCAAAAAGCAGCACAAACAAGGAGAAGCACGGCATCGACTTCGAGGAGATTCAGGCTCTTTGGGAAGATGGGCGGTTGCTGGAAGTTCCAGCCAAGACAATAGACGAACTTCGATATGTTGTTATCGGAAAGCTAAATGGCAAGTTTTGGTCTGTTGTTATCACCTACCGAGGTGACCGTATCAGGATCATCTCGGCACGGAGGTCGCGAGATAAGGAGATAGCTCTTTATGAAGGCAAGTGATTTTGAAAAGAAGTTTGATGAAGGTAATGAGGACATTGTTGACGATCTCGATCTGAGTCAGGCGCGTCGTTTTAATGAGAAGCAGAAGAGAGTGAATGTCGATTTCCCAACCGCTATCGTTGAGGCTATCGATGAACTTGCGAGTTTGGTCGGGGTCACCCGGCAGTCCCTTATCAAGGTCTGGATCGCTGAGAGACTTCAGGAGGAAAAACGTCAAAAGAGTCATCTAGCTCTTGGTGCAATGAGACAATTCCAGCAGAATCGAACAGGAAAAGGAACGGGCACAGAAGATGCTTAAGAGGAAACCACCAAGCAATGAGCTGGTAGGCTCCCCGATACCCTACACAATCAAGAACTTTCCTCCTCAGTCCTACAAAACTCCTTTAGAACTGGGAACCATCCCAGCACGGCGTGGATCAATCTCCACTGCCATTCTAAGAGCCCTTGCGAATGCCTTGAAAGTTGCTTCAATGATATGGTGAGAGTTAATGCCATCTAACTGACGAATGTGGAGTGTCATCTGGCTATGGTTTACCAGTGCCACGAAAAACTCTCGTACCAGTTGAGTGTCATAAGTACCTACTCGCTGAGTAGGAATCTCCAAGTTGTAGCTTAAGTGAGGACGTCCGGAAAAGTCGAGGGCTACTTGTACTAATGCCTCATCTAAAGGGGCAAGAAAATTACCGAAGCGGACAATCCCTTTGCGATCGCTTAATGCTTTTCCCAAAGCTTGACCTAAAGTAATACCCACGTCTTCGTTAGTATGGTGATCATCAATTTCCCAATCACCAGTTGCTCGCACTTCTAAGTCAATTAGACCATGGGAAGCAATTTGATGCAGCATATGGTCTAAAAAAGGGATACCAGTCTTAGCAATACAAGAACCTACCCCATCTAAATTTACACTTACTTGTACCTCAGTTTCACCAGTAGTGCGGCTGACGGTAGCTGTTCTTGTGGGGAACTGTTGCTCAAGGTTTTGGGGAGAGAGGACTTTGGGTTCACTCAGAATTCCGCCTTTAGGGTTGTCGCTTATCTGCATTACAGCTGCTTAGCTCAAAGGATAAATTCTATATTACAGAACATAGAGCACAGCTAAAACTGTAGGTTGTAGGTTGGGTTGACGAACGACACCCAACACTCGTGTTACTGGCGTTGGGTTGACGAACGACACCCAACCTACATCTATTTAGTTCAGCTCTAGCCTACATTGAAACTCATAAATCTTTTTGGAGGAGTGTTGATGAAAAAGGTGATTCTTATTGTTCTTTGCTTGTTGGTTAGTTTTTTGAGGAAGGCAAAATTGTCGAGGAATGGGAGATTGTGGATTTGCTTACTATGTTCCAGCAGCTTGGTATTGTTTAACTTCCTGCATGAATATGGTACTCAAAACGAATGTAGTGGCAGACAAAATTGGGAGCATCCCATTTTTGCGAGTTGTCTCATTTAATATAGCTGAAACCATTGTCATGTCGTTTTTTTTGTATCGCAAGGTAATATCATTGGTGAACAAACCTTTCTACCCATAATTATAGTGAAAAATATTTTAACAGCAATAAAAAAAATTGTCTCTCACCCTAACTTAGATTTGGTTGATCATTACAAAAGTATTAACAGAGTCAATCAAATGGGAGATGCTTTAGAGTACTTTATTAAGGATATATTTGCTGATACTATCACTGAAAATGACGAATATAAATGTTGAATTATTCTGAAGTGTTCTCATATAGTGGCAATGCAAATAATCCACCTGATTTAATGTTAAAAAATGGTGATGCAATAGAAATCAAAAAAATACAATCATTAGCTGCTGGTATCGCTTTAAATAGTTCTTATCCAAAATCAAAATTATTTAACAATAGTCCCTTCATTATAATCCAGTGCAACTTATTTCTGCTAAAATTATAAATTACTGTATAATTTAATTGTACTCAATAATAAAGGTATGGATGTTTTATCTTTATTTTCTGGTTGTGGTGGCTTGGATTTAGGATTTCACCAAGCAGGTTTTAACATTATCTGGGCGAATGAATATGACAAGTCAATTTGGGACACTTATCAGCTTAATCATCCAAAAACACAATTAGATAAAAGAGATATAAGAGTTATTAAATCAGCTGCAATTCCTGATGGCATTGGTATAATTGGCGGACCTCCCTGCCAAAGTTGGAGTGAAGCAGGTGCAGGACGAGGGATTAATGATAGTAGAGGTCAATTGTTTCACGAATATATCAGAATCCTGAGAGAGAAACAACCACTTTTTTTTCTAGCTGAAAATGTCAGTGGTATATTAGCTCAAAGGCACACCCATGCCTTCGCTAATATTTTGTATCAGTTTCAGGATGCTGGCTATCAAGTTACTTACCAACTCTTAAATGTTCATCATTTTGAGGTTCCTCAGGATCGGAAACGAGTTATTTTTGTTGGCTACAGAGAAGATCTGGGCAGCTGCTTTCAATTTCCACTATACAGCAGTAAAAATCTTACTCTTAGAGATGCTATTTATGATCTGAGTTCTATAGAACCTATAAGTTTAAAATTCGGTAATACTAAACTTGCATCAAATATAATAACTAATCACGAATATCTGGATGGCAGTTTTTCCAGTATTTATATGTCAAGAAATAGAGTACGCAGTTGGGAGCAGCCATCTTTTACCATTCAAGCTGGTGGTAGACACGCTCCCCTACATCCCCAAGCCAATAAAATGCTTTGGGTTGCCAAAGACAAATGGATGTTTGATCCAAAATCATCTAAGCCATATCGTCGTTTATCAGTCAGAGAATGTGCACGCATCCAAACATTCCCTGATGACTTTATTTTCAAGTATAGTAATATAGCAAATGGTTACAAAATGGTGGGTAATGCTGTTCCTGTTAACTTTGCTAGGATTTTGGCAAGTAAGATAATGGCAGATTTACAGAACATCGAGCAAAGCCCACCACTTTTAAGGGTGGGATGTAGCGAAGGCGCATTTATGCGCCGTGTATTTTTTCTTTTCTCATGACGATAGCTAAGCTTTCTGAGTATAAGACCTTCTCCGAGTCGAGCTAGACCACCAATAAGTCAACTACAATCGATATATCAAGCTTTTCTCAATAACAGATGTGCTCGGGAGCAACCTCCAGAGGGTATAATTAATCTCTGGAGGTGAAAAAGAGTGTTTAATCTGACATACGAATTTAAGCTTAAGCCGACTAAAAAGCAGGTAGATACTTTCGAGAG
>JAAHGL010000218.1 GCA_010692635.1 Symploca sp. SIO2C1
TGCTTCCCCAGCTCCCTCAGCTCCCTCAGCTCCCTCAGCTCCCCCAGCTTCAAGCGCTTTTCAGCTTAAGTTGACACCAATGGGGGTGGGTTGCTCCCTACCTTCACAGGTCAATTTTCTCTATTGCGTGCAAGATCTCAGTTTACCGGCGACTTACCAACACAAACCCCCTTGTTTTACCGGAGGTAGAATCGATTGTTGCTATCGCTTGCCACAGTTGCTCTGCTTTTACCCAAACTGGGGGGTATTTGTAGCGAGAAACATCTAAAATTAGAAAACGGTCTGTTTCTTCACTGTAAGCTGCGACTGGAGAAATATGTCCTCCTCTTTCCTGACCAATGGTTTTTCGTAAATAATTAACTAAGACAAAATTGTTTGCTTCTTGCAAATTCTTCACCACCAAATTGCGAAATTCTTCCAGTGTTACATCACCACCGTGGTGAACTTCTGCTGTAACTGGATAACTTTCTAAGAGTTTGCCCAATTCTTCTAAAGTCATGCCTTGACGAGAAACAACTTCAGGGGTAATTACTTGCCTAGCTTTGGCATTGAAAAAATTATTTTGGGTAAAGGTGTTATATCGACCAAACTCAGGTGTTTCTGGCGCAGGAATAGACAGAGCATTCAACACCATAACTATACTTGCTACTCCACAGTAAGCGCCGTTTCTTTGGGTGACAAACTGAATACTCAGGGGGAAATAATCTTGCCTTGCTTGACTTTCGATCAGTAACTCTTCTCCTTCGATGGAGTTGAAGTTAATCAGGTTTTCGGTAAGAGGCAATGTTTGAGCTCTTAGTCCGGACACCAGACAAAGCACTAGGAATAAAGCCTGTATGGGTAGGGAGATAATCTTGAGTAAAGAGAATCGATAATTGTTAGTGTTCATAACTTCTCCTTCCGGCATTGATTTATACGATAAATATTATCCTTTCGTTCAAGAAACTGGGTTCCTTTTGGGTAATGCTCATATTTCATTAAATTAATCGATATCCTTAGTTGTGTTAATCAGTTAATATAAGACAATGGCTAGTTAAACTACTCAACCCATTATCAGGGATGTAAATATGCAGGATTTAAGAGCACAACTAGCGGAAATATTGGATGAAGCTGTATGGGAATGGCTAATTCCCCATGTCAAACGTGATGTTGTGGTGGTGGTAACTAAAGAACTTGACTTACTGGATGTGGGAGTAGCGATCGCTAAAGACGATGTGCTCTCAATACAACATTGGATTAGTGAACAACTAGTTCACAAGCCCTTTTCTGAGGAGCTATCCATATGGAATACTGACAAAACCAAGCGTTTCCAAGCTCTGATTGTGCAACCCTACGTCTTAGTGCAAGAAACCTGAGCCCCCCTGAAACTGGATTGAAGCAGCACATTTTCAATGATATCAGTTTGGGCAATTATCAGTACTTTCTCTGGTAACGTTAAAAATATCTGTCAATTCTAGTAAAAAAACAGTAAATCATGAGCGAATCAATTGTTGAATTGGTTGATAACCTGCCTACGGATAACCTTACGGTGAAGGCTCTCAAAGCCCTTGATTTTATTGTACCTGGTCAGTGGCAAAACTTAGTTGGCTTTGACAACACCATCAGCGCGATTACAGGGGAAACTAACTCAGCAACGATTCAGAAAATTCGTGAGCGTGCGATCGCTTTGTACAATGACAAAAGTCAAGGATACCAGACAGCTATCTGGCTTTATCGAACCATAGATAATACAGATAAAGCTGTAGCCGCAGCAGCTTTAGCTGACAAAATTGGTGATACTTTCAGGTTTATCCCTTTCTTAGATAAACTGACTCCCAAAGCTGACTCTCTTCAAAGCGTTGACTTGAAATTGAAACTGGTGGCTGAATTAATCATCTATAGTAAGCTAAATGGTCTTACCCTCAACCCTGTAACATTGGTGAGTTCTCTCAAGGAGAACTATCAAAATGAAGCATTAATGCGCATGGCAGGTTTAATTGCCCTAGATGGAGTACTTCCCCTTGGTGCAGATTTCGTCTCTAAAATACGGAAAGATCTTGCTAACGAAGATGTCTCAGGAAGTCCTGCTTTCGGAGCAGTAAGTCAATTTATTCCTGGTTCAGATTCACAAGGCTTTATCAATCAAAGCTTTGATGCAATTGGAGACTGGATGTCGAACTTGGCACAATCTGCAGGTTTAAACTCTGAAACTGTTTCTAAACGTCTAGGGGGTTTTATCCAGCTTGCCGATGACAAATTAGATTATTTGGCAGCCTTTTTGGATTCAGCTACTAATTACTTTGAGCATACTGGTATTCAAACTGTTGCTCGTAAGTTAATTACTCAAGCTTATAGTGAGCTCAATTAGGATACTGGCGCGACACGACTAAAAATGTAGGTTGGGTGTAACGAAGTGAAACCCAACAAGGAGTTACTGGCGTTGGGTTTCGTTCCTCAACCCAACCTACGACTAAAACACTCTATGTGTAGGTATCAGGGCGCACGTCGGTGCGCCCCTACGGTTATTAATTATGTTGGCAAAAACATCTGCGATCGCACCCAATTAAAAATTGATAACTCTGAAGGGGTGACAAGATTATCCTTTTGTAGATCCACGAAATACAAAAGTTTAATGTTCATCTTCATCATCTAACTGCTGGGCAATTTGCAAACCTTGATTAGCTGCCATTGCGGAAAATCCCACAACTTGGAGCCAAGGCACAAAGTCTTTAGCCGATACCCCGAACAAGCCGGAACTAAGCCAAACGAGGGAAAGGGCTAAAATACTCACAAAACTCGATTTTAGCAAAATCTTCATTTTCTTCTTGTCCTTTGGGTTGCAATACCTCTGTATCTTTTTATCCCTCTCGTTTCCCAATATTCTGAGGTGATAGTGAAGCATCTCAGCCGTTGGGAGATCCTTTGCACCCCCAATTGAAATTGAGAAACAATTCTCTTCCCTGTTGCCTGACTCGGAGACTCGGTGTTTATTCACAGATTAGCTATTAGCCATTAGCCATTAGCCATTAGCCATTAGCTATTAACCATTAGCCATTAGCCATTAACCATTAGCCATTAGCCATTAGCGCATGAGCGTGTTTCTCAAGAAGATCAGAACTTTTTCTCGGATACTCCGATATGTATTTAGAGAGTTCTTGATCTTGCTCAAGGCTCTGTCTGGTTTACCCAATACACCCCTTTACCAATGCGTAAATTTTTGAACAGGACAATCAATTATGAACGAGGGGCAACTCAGAGAGTTGATTACACAGGTGCAAATGCTGAAGATAGAGGTTGCTCAACAACAGGAAGGAAGCTTGGAGTGGGAACAAACCACGAAAAGCTTGCGGAAAGCCCTAGATCGACTGCTCTTGGAAATTCCCAGGCTGCCACGGTTAGCCAAATGCAATCACCAGGAGTATGAGGAAGTGCTGGATGATACTTTAATTGAGGTTGCTAGTCGCATCGATGAATTTCAGCCACAGCACGATTCGATAACAAGGAGTTTCGTGGCATGGATTAACTACAGGTTGCGCTTGCATTACAGAGTTATAGAATTGTATGCCCAGGGGAGACAACCCCCAGCAATTTCCCTCGAGCAGCTTTTGATTAATAAAGGTAGTCAACCTTTACGAAACACTAAGTTTACTTATCTTGATCCTCCAGAACCAGAAGCTAGCATTGCCAAACGAATATGGGAATATATTGACCAAGATCCAGAAGGAAAACTGCGAAACTGCATTCTACGGCGATACCCGGATTGTAACGCTCAGGCAGTCGCCAAAATTTTGTACTCCAGTAACTTCTACAAAGCTAACGGTCAAGCAAATCTAAAGGTACTCGCTCAACACTTCGATATCCCATACAAAACATTTTACAGCTATTGGAAAAAACACTGTCAACCTCTCCTGTCAGAAATTGCCAGGAAGCTGGGGAATTCAAAGGAGGACTGTAATGAACAGCACAGAAATACCAATGGTTAGCATTCCACTTGCTCGTAAAGCTCATCAACTTGCTCAGCAATTTGCGGCTGAACAAACTTCTGTAGATAAAAGCAAACAGGTTTATCTAAATACACTATCCGTCTGTGCAGTTTCCCGCTACCTCAAACGGCTGCAAGTTGAGACTGACTTGAGTCAAGGAGATAGTTGGAATGCTGGTATGCGACTTTTATTTGATGTGGCGGATCTGGTTTTGCCAGGTATTGGCAAATTAGAGTGCCGCTGGGTGATGCCTGGAGAGACAGCTTGTGTTTTGCCTCCTGGGGTAACTGAAAATCGGATTGGTTATCTGCTGGTTCAATTGCAGGAAAGTCTTGAGCAGGCGCAGCTACTGGGATTTTATCCTGCTGTTGATGGCAGTAATCCACCAGAGCTAATCAAGCTCCAAGAGCTGAAGTCCAGGGAGTTCTTTATTGACTACATCACTGAGCTAGAAGCTGTAAGAATGACCCGCCGACAGCAAAGCGTTATACGAGCCAAACGGCTCAATTTAACCAATGCCAATAATCCTGCTTCTGGGCAACTAAAAGCACAGGAGAATAATTTAAGGCGATGGTTACAAGGTGTTGCTCAGGGATGGCAGACTTTTGAAGAACTTTTTAGTGCTCCTGTTCTATCTACGGCTTATGCCCTGAGGAAACATACCACAAAAGACACGATCGCTATAGTAGTGGCTTTAACTCCCATAACTGAGCAAAAAGTGAGCGTTCGGATACAAGTGCGTTCTTGTGGAGAGAAACTCCTGCTGCCAAAAGAGCTTCAGCTGATGATCATTGATCAATCTGGAGAAATTTTTGAGCAGAAATCAATGGAACAGGATGGTAAGTTGCTGGAAGCAGGATTGTTTAGTGCTCAGTATGGAGAACGATTCACAGTCAAAGTAATTTTGGGGGAGAATAACTTCACGGAGGATTTTGTCCTCATCTAGATTCCTGAAGGGGTAAGGCAATGCGGATAGTTCTCAGTCAAGAGGAATTTGAGCATCAGCGTGGATATCGATTCACGCTAGAGATTAGAGATGCTCATGGAGGAGCTATGGTGAGGAGTACGCAGAATTGGCTGCCTCCAGCTCCTGAGCTAATCCAGCATTGCCACCATTGTCGGGGATTGTCTCACGAACTACACCGGATGCGAAGTCGTTTGCGTCTGGAAAAACTCGATGATAGCGAAGCAGAAAACCCGATTCCATCTGATGATGAGGTGCTCCAACAGCAACAAGAAGAACATGCTCGAGCAATTGAGCAGCGCAATAATGATGTGAATAATTGGCTCAACTCTGAGAGTTTTCGCAACGTCAAACAAACAATTCTTGATCGTTCAATGGAGCAAGAAGACATTGTAATTTTAATTAGAACAGACAGCGAGCTGCAAATATTACCTTGGGCAGCTTGGGATTTGACTGAAAGACGACCAAGACTTGAATTTGCGCGGCTTCCACTGGAAAATCAATGATCTTTTTTCTCAATAAGATTATGTATAACCCTTTATCAACTCCCTCACCTACTTACTTGCCCTCCAGATGTCGGCTCTTAGCCATTTTAGGAAATAGTCAAGGTATCAATCTGGAAGAAGATCAGGAAAGTTTAAGAAAATTGCAGAATGTTGAGATTGAGTGGCTACCGGAGCCTTTAAGAAAAGAATTATACCCAGTGCTGTGGAGAGAAACATGGGATATCTTATTTTTTGCTGGACATAGTGATAGTGAAGAAGATCTAACAACTGGTAGTATTGCTATCAACTCACAAGAAAAGAGCTTAAATCTTCAGGAATTAAAGAATACTTTGAGGCGTGTTCAACAAAATGGTCTGAAGTTAGCAATTTTCAACTCCTGTAATGGTTTGGGCTTGGCTAACGCTCTCGTGGATTTAGGAATCCCATATATCATTGTTATGCGGGACCCAGTTCCAGATCGAGTCGCCCAGGATTTTTTAAAGTTTTTTCTTGAAAAATTTTCAACAGGAATCTCTTTGCACACAGCATTCCGAGAAGCTAGAGAACAACTGGAGTATTTAGATAAGACAGAATATCCTGGCGCAGTTCAAATACCAGTAATTGTCCAACATCCTACCGCTCAATCTTTAATCTGGCCACAACATCGCCCTTCCCCCTCCTGGTTTGAGCAATTTGTAACGTTTGTGTGGAAACAACATCGAACGATAACACTGGCAATAGCTGTGTTGGTGGGATTAGTTACTTCGGCTTTTGTTTGGTCTCCTGGCAGTGAACTTTTATGTCAGCCAATAGGTAACTGTAATTCTCAAGTAAAAGAGCGTATTATTACTAAAAAAATTGAGCAGGCAACTAACATAGACGTTACGGCTAAAACGATTGCAGACATTGAACAAGCAAAAAAAATATTAAATTCTATATCTGAAAAAATAAATACTCTTTCTCCTGAAAATGAAATTTATAGAGATTATATGACCATTAACACTCAATTAGATGCTCGTTTGACGATAGAGAATAAAAACCAAATATTATTTACTAAAACGCAAAAAAAAGCACAACAAGCGATTGATGATACTGATGACAAACCGACGGTTAATGAAATGAGAGCAGCAATAACACAACTATTAAAAGCCAGACAAGAATTACAAAAAATTAAACCTGATTCATTGTTTTACAATCAGTCAAAAAAAATGCAACAACAATACGAAAACAAAGTTAAAGATTTTGAAAAACAAATCGAACAAACGTGCAATGTTGACTATGAATGGCAGCCACAATGCTAGATAAAGTAGTAACAATATTACCATGAGTAAAAAAGCATTTATTTCAATATTTGCAACTCTTTTTGCGGTTACAGGATTGACAATTGCTACTACTCAATCTAGTCTTGCTCAAGATCACGAGCTTATCAGCTTTCGTTGTGAGCCTAACTTTATTCATCCAGTAACCAAAGCTAGAACTCCAGCAACAATAGCAAGAGGTCCTATAGGAGAAATTCCCGTACTTTACTGGACTAGTTCCTTGGATCGTATAACTCCAGAGGAACGATGTTATATGGTATCATATAGATTCGATCGCTTGCAAAAAGCAGGCTCTTTAAAGTACATAACCCATGGTTACAAGAATGGACAACCTATAATTTGCACAGCAAATTACCCTGGAGGGAACTGTGTCGAACAGCTCTTTACACTGCGACATCAAGATAATCCCCAAAAAGTTTTACAGGAATTATTAGGAGTTCGGAATTTTTCTACATCTGCACTAAGAATGGCAGGAGCAATTCAACGTATAAATAATAATTGGTATATCGATATATCGCTCTTCATTGATTACAGGATTGGAGAACTGCAAAAGGAAAATTTGCTTAATCCTTCAGAGTAATCAGTAGGACTTACGCACCGTAACGGAATTATGTCATCCTGAGCGGTAGCGAAGGATCTCCAGACGGCTGAGATGCTTCACTATCACCTCAGCATGACAGTTGAGTGCGCAAGTTCTACAAAACAGGACTTACGAAACCCTCCATTTGTAGGTTTTGTTAGCGTAGGGGACGCTGCTGGCGAAATATTTCGTAATATATCCCAGCTGCTGAATGCCCCCTTGGATCCCCCTCCCGTCCCCCTTAATAAGGCAGGGCTAATTCATTGTGAGGAGAGAAAATTAGGACAGCCAGAAACTAGCGTAAACTATCGTGAGTGAACTCAATGTGGAACTCTCGGACAAATCTGATGAAGCTCAATCATGTGGTAAGTCGGTGTCAGTAAATTGTTGGTGAGCACCTCAATCGCTAATTTCCTGCTGAGAAAGCGATCGCTAACCTCACGAGCAGCCATAGCCCTGACTTGTTTGCGATCGCTAACCTCAAGATTGCCAAAAACATCTGCGATCGCACTCAATTAAAAAAAGGTTGCATCAAAAAGTCCCGAAGGTCACAATAGACTCAATAGCACGGCAGCACCTGCCTATGGATATTTTAATAGTTGAGGATGAATCGGAAATTGCCAAACTCATCCAGCTAACCTTAGAAAGAGAAGGGTTTAACTGCTCTTGGTGCAGTAATGGATTAGAAGCATTGCAGGCATTCCGGCAGCAACAACCGGATGTCATCATTTTAGATTTGATGCTTCCTGGTTTGGATGGACTAGAGGTATGTGCTAGAGTTCGCCAACAGCCAGGAGCGAAAGACCCCTATATATTGATGTTAACTGCTAAAGGTGAGGAAATTGACCGAGTGATTGGTCTATCCACTGGTGCAGATGATTACCTGGTTAAACCCTTTAGTCCGACGGAATTAGTTGCCAGAGTTAGAGCTCTACTACGACGCAGCCTGCGTCATGGAGGACAACATCTAGTTTACCGTACCCAACATTTTGCTGTTAATGTAGATCAACGCACTGCTGAGCGCCACCTAGAGCAGGGTAACCCAGAAGCACTGGAGTTAACCACGTTAGAATTTAATCTATTAGCAACCTTTATTAGTCAGCCTAGTAGAGTTTGGAACCGTACCCAGTTAATTGACAAACTGTGGGGGGATGACTTTTTTGGCGATGAACGGGTAGTTGATACTCATGTAGCGCGGTTGCGGAAAAAAATTGAGCCAAATCCAGCACATCCCCAGTTTGTGAAGACGGTAATTGGGGTAGGTTACAAGTTTGAAGATGAAGCGGTTGGCCATTAAGTGTCATTCGGTTATAAGGGAATAAACTGGTTTTGTTTGAGGAGATGGAAATGCAAGTCAAGGATATGACAGTCACTGAACTTAAAGCCTTAATTCGAGAAACTGTTACAGAAACCCTAGAAGAATTTCTCGACGATCCTGATAGTGGTTTAGCACTAAAAGAAGAAGTCAGGCAGCAATTAATCGAGTCACGGAAGCGAAGAGAAGCAGGAATTCGCGGGATTCCAGCTGAGGAAGTTGCTAAGAAACTAGGCTTAACTTGGTAATGGACTATACTGTTGAATTTGAACCAGAAGCTATTGCTAGCCTAGAGAAGCTCTCCTCTGTTGTGAGAGAGCGTATCTTCCGAAAAATTCAATGGCTAGCTGAAAATTTTGACCAAATCACTCCTCAGCCTTTGACTGGTAATCTAGCAGGTTTCTTTAAGCTAAGAGTGGGTGACTATCGAGTGATTTATGATTTCAGTCTTGAGACAAAGATTATCACCATTGATCAGATTGGGCATCGTAGCGAAATTTATTTTGAGTGACAAGCAATCCCTCATTTCAACATCTAATTCTAGAGGTGTAGGTTGGGTTGAGGAACGAAACCCAACATCAGTCAGGCGAGTGTTGGGTTTCACTATTGTTCAACCCAGTCTACATTTTTAGTCGTGCCACGGCACTAGGCTTAACTTGTTAGAGGAAGGGGACTTTAAACCGATGATTTTCGGTAAACTACCAAGGATAGTTACTTGTGGTTAATCGCCAAGCTCAAAAATTCCATGGATTACATCAACCGGTTCCGCTTTTCCTCTAACCGCTGGTGGTCAATTAGCAAATTTCTGGCATTATCTGTATGTTGCTGCTTGTTGGTTATTAGTTGCGGTGGCGCTCCAACCAAGGAACAAGGTAGCTCCCCTAGCTCCGGCACGGCTGATAGTGGTAGGTTAGTAGTAGGTACAATCCTCAAGCCTAGAACCCTTGACCCTGCTGATGCTTACGAATTATCAGCAAGTAACATCCTCAATAGTTTATGCGATCGCCTCTATACCTACAAAGCAGATAGCCCAGAATTAGTACCACAACTGGCAACAGAACTCCCTCAAGTCAGTGAGGATGGTTTGACTTATACAATCCCTGTGCGGGAGGGAGTGGTGTTTCATGATGGAACTTCCTTTAACGCCGAAGCAATGGCTTTTTCTCTCAATCGGTTTGTCCAAAATGGGGGTAAACCTTCCTCCCTGCTAGTAGATGTTGTAGACTCGGTTGAGGCATCTGGGGAGTATGAACTGACGATCAAACTAAAAAATGCTTTTGCTCCATTTCCGTCTTTACTAGCTTTCTCGGGAATGTGTGCTGTCTCCCCCGAAGCTTATGAAATTGGTGGCGGTAAATTCCAGCCGAAGCAGTTTGTAGGAACTGGCCCTTATAAATTAACTGAATTTAATGCCAACTCCATTAAGCTGGATGTTTTTGCAGATTATTGGGGAGAAAAACCCCCTAATCAAGGACTTAACTTTCAAATCCTCACCAGCTCTCCCAATTTGTTTAACTCCTTCACCACTGGTGCAGTGGATATTGCCTATCAAACTTTTGATCCAGATCAGATTCTGAGTCTGAAAGATAAAGCAGCTTCAGCAGGTTGGCAGGTAATTGAAGCTCCCAGCAATAATATCAGCTATATGGTACTCAATACCAAACTAACTCCTTTTGATCAGCTAGAAGCCAGACAAGCGATCGCAGCTTTAATTGATCGTAAACTAATCAACGAACGTGTCCTCAGAAGTCAGGCAAAACCAGCCTATAGTCTAATTCCTAATGGTTTTGAGTTCTCTGAGCCAACTTTTCAAACTGCCTATGGTGATGGTGACATCACTAAAGTCAAAGAACTATTAGCCAAAGCTGGATTTACTACAGAAAAACCCTTGACATTTGAGATTTGGTACCCATCAGGTTCAGCGACAAGAGAGCAAGTTGCTAGTACCTTAAGAGAATATGCCGCTAAGGAACTAGAAGGACTCGTAGAAATCCAGCCGCAAACTGTGGATGCTAGCAGTTATTGGAAACAGCTAAGTCAAGGAGTTTATCAGAGTGCTTTAGTCGATTGGTATCCTGATTTTTCCGACCCTGATAACTTCATTCATCCTTTAGTCAGTTGTACCAAAGGGTCAGAAGCTAACGGCTGTGAAGCAGGAGCCAGCCAAAGTCAAGGTTCATTTTACTATAGCGATCGCATGAATGAATTGATTGAGCAACAGCGGACTGAACAAGATACAGCAGCTCGAAAGAAGATTTTTGCAGAAATTCAAACCTTACTAGCTAGGGATGTTCCCTTAATTCCCCTGTGGCAACCTAAAGAATATGCCTTCGCTAAACAAGAGCTAGAAAACGTTAAACTAGACCCGATTTTACAGCTACGACTCTGGGAAGTTAAGAAAGGAACATAATACAGCGTTTTTCATTTAGATGAGGTACAAAAAGCCTGGTTTTTGGGAATTGGGAATAGGGAATTGGGAATTGGGAATTGGGAATAGGGAATTGGAAATTGGGAATAGGGAATTGGAAATTGGGAATTGGGAATTGGGAATTGGGAATTGGGAATTGGGAAAGATATGGACTTATTCAGCAAACCCTACTTAAATACACCTCAAAAATATCTGTTAGGAATACTCGTCACTAGCCTGAGTTTAACAGTAGCTGCTCCTGCTTGGGGTCAGTTGAGTCCCATTGAATCTAGTAGCATCTCCTTAGAAGAAAGGCAGTTGAGCCAAGCTGAGGAAACTACAAAAACTCAGGAGTTGGATTTAAGTCCGGAAATTATTGAAAATAGTCCTGTTTTACAGGAATGGCTGGAGGAAGTGCCCAATGTTTTAACAGAAATTCGCAATGACCCCAGTTTTCGGACTAGGTTGCGACTCGGTTACTCTCAGTTCCCTTCTACTGGCCAATCGGCAGGCTTTAATGTTGGTATAGAAGATCTGTTTATTAGTCGTACTGGTTTAACAGTGAGTGGGGATTATCAAGCTTCCTTTAATGATGAACGAGAGGCTTTTGGCACAGAATTGCGTTACTATGTGCTGCCTTTAGGAGGTTATGTTAACGTTGCACCAGTAATAGGCTACCGTAATCTGACCACTGGTGATTTTTCTACAGATGGACTTAATATAGGTGTACGATTGCTATTGGTTTTGTCTCGCGATGGCGCAGCAGATATTTCTCTAACCCAGGCTTTTGTTTCTCCTGGTAGTAGTAGTGAGGAAGTGGGGATTACAACACTCTCTTTTGGCTATGCACTAACTCAAAATTTGCGGATATCTACAGATATCCAAAAGCAGAATTCGAGAGCCGAAAAAGATAGTAGAGTGGGAATTGTCTTAGAATGGATGCCTTGAATTCTTCTTCTCTAAGCTACTCACTTCGGAGTGAGGTAAAATTTACAGTGGCTTTCAAGAAACACGCTCATGCGCTAATGGCTAATGGCTAATGGCTAATGGCTAATGGCTAATGGCTAATGGTTAATGGCTAATGGCTAATGGCTAATGGCTAATGGCTAATGGCTAATGGCTAATGGCTAATGGCTAATGGCTAATGGCTAATGGCTAATGGCTAATGGCTAATGGCTAATGGCT
>JAAHGL010000219.1 GCA_010692635.1 Symploca sp. SIO2C1
AGTTCTGATTAGAGGACTTGCAGCCGTAGGGCATACGGTCAAGATGCTTGCGGAGGGTAAATTCATCAGAATCCCTTTGAAACAAGAATCCCACGGTTTTAGCGTAGCGTAACCGTGGGAGTGTCAAATAAACCTGATCACATTTACTACTGCAATGCTTATCACAACGAGTCACAGGCTGGAGAGCATAAGTTGCCAGGGCATCTAGCTCCCTTCTAACCAGTTTTAGATCTGTTAACAGATTTTGAACTCTTTGATTGTCGTTTGAGTTGACGGTAAACATCAAAGGAAAGGTGAAAGTAGACTTCAAAGAGGAGATATTAGGGTACTCTGTGAGAAAGCCATGAGTCGCATTACTGTGGTAATCGACAACAGCAATTGTTCTTTTTGGCATTCCGAGCCCTGTATAAAGAGCGGAAGCACCATGTCGGGAGCACCCGTGTAAAATGAAACCAGCTTTTTTCAGTTCTGGATGACCACTTTTTTCGGCAATATCATTGAGCGCAGCAACCATTTTTTTGGCGATCCTTCTGCCGCCGGATGCCCCCCGAACCTCCTGCCCTTTGCCAATCTTTTGAAATTCAGCAATTCCCAAATCAGATTTCATCTTTTCCCAATCTGGGTTGTTAGTAGCAGGAGGAGACCAATAATGTCCTATTACTGCAATAATTTGCCGATTATTATCGAAATTTGCCGGAAAATCCAGTTTTAAACCATTAGCAGCAGTATAGGTAACAGCCGATACCGAATTGGCAGGTAAATCCAGTTGTGAATCATTAGACGCAGTATGAGTAACAGCCGATACCGATTGTGCAATAACCAATATCGATATTAGAATAGCCAAAATACTTCTCTTCATATTTTCCCTTATCTAATAAATTTAAGTTCTTTAGTAACCAGTAATCGCCCTTTGCGTTTAGGGTAGGAATAGGTAGTTTCCAATTTTTATGGTTTCCAAGAAAGAAAATTCGGCAGTGAGCAATCAATCTTCTGGATTGGCTAATTCGACACCAGAGGATAGCGAACAAGAAAAGTCAACTGCTAGCGAACAACAGCAAAAACCAACATCTGGTGAGTCTAACTTCTGGCAGCAGGCACGGGATAATCTGCAAATTATCGCGATTGCACTTGCCTTAGCCTTGGTGATTAGGGCGTTTGTGGCAGAACCTCGCTATATTCCCTCAGATTCGATGCTACCAACTTTACAGGTAGGCGATCGCGTGGTTGTAGAAAAAATTTCCTACCTTTTCCGACCCCCTACTCGTGGTGATATTATTGTCTTCAATCCACCGGTACAACTACAAATTCAAGGCTATGATCGAGATCAAGCCTTTATTAAGCGGATAATTGGTACGCCTGGTAAAACTATTGCTATTCAACAGGGCAAAGTTTACTTGAATGATGCTCCCTTAGCAGAAGACTATATTGCCGAACCACCGAAATATCAGATGGGGCAAGTAAAAGTGCCAAGTGAACGCCTTTTCGTTATGGGAGATAATCGCAACAATAGCAATGATTCTCACGTTTGGGGCTTTTTACCCAAAGATAACATCATTGGTCGTGCTTGCTTCCGCTTTTGGCCTATTAGTCGTATTGGTTCGATTTAACTTCACTCCGAAGAAATACTGAAAAGCTAATGGCTAATGGCTAATGGCTAATGGTTAATGGCTAATGGCTAATGGCTAATGGCTAATGGTTAATGGCTAATGGTTAATGGCTAATGGTTAATGGTTAATGGCTAATGGTTAATAGCTAATGGTTAATGGTTAATGGCTAATGGCTAATGGTTAATGGCTAATGGTTAATGGCTAATGGCTAATGGCTAATGGCTAATGGTTAATGGCTAATGGCTAATGGCTAATGGTTAATGGCTAATGGTTAATGGTTAATGGCTAATGGTTAATAGCTAATGGTTAATGGTTAATGGTTAATGGCTAATGGTTAATAGCTAATGGTTAATGGCTAATCTTTCAAGAAATACTCGACTACAGGGGATTGAGTGACTAAATAAGTGCAAGTTTTTTGTATCTTTTGGCTCAAAAAGCTTGCACTTTACTGGATAATCCCTCATGAACTTATTACCCATTACTCTCCTTTCCAGGAGAAAATAATTAAAAATTTTTCTAATTCTCAATTTGCTTAACTGAAACATCTACCGCTTCTACATCAATTGTACCGGGAGGGGTTAAACGGCTGAAATGTCCCTGTTCTATTTTCAGAGATTCTCCACAACTAGGGCAACTAAATTGAGTTTGATTCAGTGCGGTGAAACTAGTACTACAAACTGGACATTGATCTTCAATCAAATTACGTCCTAACCACCAGCGAAACCCTAGCCAGCCAACCACTGGTAAGATAAACACTAGGCTGATCAAAATTAAAAAACCTTTGACCAGAAAGCCTAAACCAACTGTTCCTAGCAACAAAAAAGTTACCAATATAGTCAGCCAACAGCTTGCACCGGATAGATTTAATTTTAATAAATTGGGAGTATTTTGGTTCACAGTAGCTTTGAAAAATGCATGATGTTGTCTCAGGTGATTTCCTCTGAAAGAATGTACCTATTCTAGTAGCGTGACACAGTTAAAATGGTGTATTAGGTAGGTTGGGTTGAGGAACGAAACCCAACAATGCAGTTTTAGGCGTGTCACGGCAGTAGGGTGTGTTAGCGCAGCGTAACGCACCAATTGTTGGCTACAATCATTTTCAAAAATCGCCTAATATCTCTATCCTAGTGTATATCGGTTTTAACCTAAGCTTGATTAGGTGGTAATACTACTACAGCCTCATCCAGAAGTTGTTTTAATCTTTGGGTGAGAGCATCTTTATCAAAAGAGGCAAGACACTCTTGTCGTAACCACACACCATCACAGCGTTGATCCTCACCTTGGAGAATTTCAATGCAAGCACGGGCAACAGCTACGGGATCTCGATGGGGAACTTGCCAGCCGAGATGTCCATCTTGTAGGGGATCTGCAGAACCATCTGCATCACCAGCTAGTACTGGTTTACCACAAGCCATTGCCTCTAGATAGACAATGCCAAAACCTTCTTGGGAAGGCATGATATAGGCATCAGCAAGGCGGTAATGTTCTACCAACTCAGGAGTAGGGACAAAACCAGCAAAGATTACGCGATCGCTAATATCTAAATCTTGAGCTAGTTTAGCTAGTCTCGGTTGGTCATCACCACGACCAATAACTAAGTATTTTACCTGAGGGACAACTTTAGCGATCGCGGGGAGCGCTCGAATTGTAACATCTACCCCTTTATAAATATCCCCAGACCATAACCGTGCTACAGTCATCAGTACCTTGGCATCAACTAAGCCATATTTGAGCATTAGTTCTGGTGACTTAGGACCAGGGGTGAAAGCTTGCCCATCCACTACACAGGGTAACATCCGTACCTTTTTGGGGTCTAGGTTATTAGTAGCACAAAGGCGATCGCGACTGTAACGGCTGATGGTCCAAATTCCTGCTGCTGAAGTAAGTGCTTGCTGTTCTAGCTTAGGTAAAGGACTCCAGACTTCTTTACCATAGGTTAAAACCGTGTAGGGAATACCTCGTATTTTACACAGTATCATAATTAGTACAGCGAGCTTAATATGACCACAGAAAACGTGATTCGGATGTCGTTGCAGTAAACAGAGTCCAAGTTCCATTACCATCTTCAGACGTCCCAACATCTGATTTTTGGTTTTGAGGTAATGAAATTTAAAAGGGTAAGCTTCAAAAGGATTATCGCATTCAGGACTATCCCGGAGTAAAAACACTTCTGCGGTACTACCAGTCTGAAATGCTAATGATTGATAAGCTTGCAAAATGTCTTTTACATAAGACTGAATACCCCCTTCACGCTCAAAAAGCTCCAGAAAAACGAATACATGTTTAACTGGGGAAGTACCCTTAGATGATTCAGTCAACTTCACCACCTCCTTAAGCTCACAACAGTTAATATAGTTAGTGAAAGTATAGTCAAATCCTCTTCCCTCCTGACTTGGAGCCTCCTACCTCCTGCCTTGTTTATTGAAAGAGGGCATCACGGAATAATAGCGAAGACTCTCGCAGGAAAGCCTGAACCCTTGAGTGGCTTGGGAAAGGTGACAATTGCGATCGCACCGTATTCTGGCACCTGATCGAGGTTGGAGAGCAACTCGATCTGATATTTGTCCTGAGCTAAAATGTAAGTCTCAAGAGAGTAGTCATCCTTGCTAGTAGAAATGCCAGGATCAGTGTCAGTTGTTTCATGACCAGAGGCGATGATCTTTCGTTCTTCATAGAGATATTTCAGAACCTCAAGACTCCAACCCGGATAGTGAGCAATACCTTGTGAGTCCTCGTTACGCATTTTTGTCTTACTAGGCCAGCGTTTGTGCCAGTCAGTACGCATAGCAGCAAAGGCTCCTTCTGGTACTTGACCGTATTTCTTCTCCCAAGCCCGGACATCTTCCATCGTAATCTGATAGTCAGGGTTTTGTGCTACCTTGTCGCTAACATCGAATACTACCAAAGGTAATACCATTTCCTTGACTGGGATTTCGTCCTGAAAGCGTTTGCCTCTAACAAAGTGGGCTGGTGGATCGACGTGAGTGCCCCACTGTCCAGGAATACTGTAGCGGTGTGCTAGAAATCCGGAGCCTTTACTACCAATCATTGTGTCGTAGTGATAAATAGTAGTTCGTACTTCAGGGTCAAAACCTGGCCAGTGGGGGATGTCCGGATGAAAAGCATGAGTTAGATCAACAAATTCTCGGGACTGTAGCTCAGCCAATGTATCCCACAGGCTAGAATCATTGGGGGTTTTCACAGCACCTGATGCTGCTAGACCAAGGTTGGCAATCATTGCCAGAGTCAACATAGATTTTCGCAACATGGTTTCTCTCTTGATAAGTGCGACTAGTAGCGTGACACAGCTAAAATCGTGTCTTAGGTGTAGGTTGGGTTAGCGATAGCGTAACCCAACACTGGGTGAGGTGAAAAAAGGTGTGGGAGAGCTTTTTTGAGTAATGAGTAATGAGTAATGAGTAATGAGTTAAGAAACTTTTGTCAAATCCTCTTTCCTTCTACCTCCTACCTCCTCCCTCGCCTCCTACCTCCTGCCTCGGAGCCTCCTGCCTCATGTTTCTTGAGAGCCACTGTAAATTTCACCTCACCCCCCAACACTGGAGAATATTTCGTTGGGTTTCACTTCGTTCCACCCAACCTACAACCTACAGTTTTAGGCGTTGCACGCCACTAGAAAGTGCTTATCATACCGTGTAGTCGTACCTAGAGCATCGATTGGTAAAGCCAGGTTTCTGAAATATCATTAAAGAAGAGTTGCGATCCTGAAGGGATCTGCGGAGCAGGTCGCTCTTCAGGGGACAAATCTACAGTTAGCCCTAGATTATGGAAAACTTTATAGTATTCGCAATTATTATTGCGACCTTTACTGTAATATTTGCGATCAGAGCCTATGTTCGTCATCGGCGTACTGAAGCAGTTAAAAAGATTGCTGCTCGTGAACTGGGTTGGGAATTTTTCGGAGATGGCAATCACAATATTCCAACGTTTGCGTGGGATTTAAACTTGTTTTCCAAGGGGCGATCGCAACAGGTGAGGAACCTGATCTACACTCAGCAAGAAGAGGCAAGTATTTTCATTTTTGATTACCAATATCAACAGGGCAGTCGTAAAAATCGCCTGACTGATTACCAAACTGTTGTTCTATTTGAGTCAGACACCTTAGCATTACCCCGCTTTTTGTTGATTCCAGAAAATATCTTTCACAAAATTGGTCAGCTCTTTGGCTATCAAGACATTGACTTCTCAGAACATCCCCAGTTTTCTTGGCAATATCTCTTACGAGGAGATTGTAAGGACAAAATTCGTCAGCTTTTTAACTATCGTGTCATTTCTCTCTACGAATCTCGGCAGGGTGTAAGTACAGAAGGGATAAATACTCTCTTGGTTTACTACTATGCCAAGAAGTCTCAGGAACCTAAAACTTGGAAAGCTTTTATCGAAAAAGCATTGGATGTCTATCGGTTGTTCAAAACCCGTTTCTAACTCAGATAGCTTTTCTCTACCTCTAAACCTAATACTCAGCAGCTTCTAGTGTTTCCCTAACACCCAAGACATTACAGGTGGCACACTTTACCTATTATAAAATGATGATACCAAAAAATAACGGTCAACGCAACCAACCTGGGGAAACTAATTGAATGGAATTTGACGCAGGTAGTTTACTTTTTCCCTATAGGAACCATCTGAGCAATAACTTGGGCTTTACTTAACTTCCGCACTAGTCTTTGTGCTTGTTGCTTATACAGAGGCAACCTTAGGGTATTTGGTAAATTGTTCATCAAGCGTCTAGCAGTACCCAAACTACATCCAGAAACCCGTGCGATCGCATTAGCTCCTTCAAATATTGCTACTTGAGTCAAAGCCTGTTGTACTTTTACTCGCCAGCGCTTAGGACTAATAGCGATTTTACCTTGCTCAATTCGCCGTAGTCCATCAATCGTTGCTAATACTACCATGCGATCGCCTGCAGCTAACCGCAGATCATCAGAAGGCATAAATGTAGACATTTCTTCTCCTCTTTGGTGCATAATGATTACCACTCCGTACCCATAAGCAATTTCAGCTAGCAGTAAATTATTGAGAGTATCATTAGCTTCAACGTGGTATTCTGTAACCAAAATTGTTTGATTATCTAAGCGAAATAGACTGATAATGTTTTCGCCAAATGCTGCTCCTGCAAAAGCTTCAGCTGCAACTTCATAAGCACAAATTATCTGAGCATTCGGCAGTAACTCTGCTAAATTATCACTTAATCCTTGACCAAAAGTGCGGATAACAATGTGAGAATTAGGGTTAATGGTACGAGCCATCAAAGCTATTTCCAGATTCAGCATTTCATCATCAGTTCCCACAAAGACGCTTTTGGCTGTAGAGAGATTTGCCTTTGCCAGTGCCCCATCATTCAAAGCATCAAAAATCAGTGGCATTTGTGGTAGAGTAGTCACGTCAAAATCTGGATTGAGGGTAATCCCTACTAACGACTGTTGAAATGCTAACAACAGAGCTGCTACCCTCTGACCTACCCTACCTAGTCCAATTACCACCACATGATCCTGTTGAGGAACTGGGGGACGTCGCAGAGAAAGCTGAAATTTGTAAGCCAATAGTGATTCTGTGAGTAAGGCATATAACACCCCCACAAATGCTGTTCCAGCTAAAGTCAGTCCTAAACTAAATAGCTGCAACCACCAAGGGATAGGAGCTGTTAATTGAAATTCACCAAATAAATCTGCATATCCTCCCAATAGCAAGATGGCAGTGGCATAAAAAGAAGAGAGCAAGGTTGTCTCTGGATAGTACCAGTTAAACAATATTGTTCCGGCGAGCAACAGTACCAGCACCATTAGTCCACAAACAATGGCTACTTGCCGCACTTGCTGTCGGAAGCTTTGTTGCCAGAACTGAATTAGCTGCTGCTTGAAGTTTTTCCGAGTGAAGCAACGGCGTAATCCTTGCCAAATCTGCTGTCTTGTCGCTCGTGAATCAGTTGCTAATTTTTTTGTTTGGTTAACCAGAAATTGATCTGCGGTTTCAATGTAAACCAGGGTGTCTTCTGCTTGAATTGCTGCCTCTGGTTCCCATTGATGGAAAGATTCGAGAAGTTGAGAGTCATCGCAGGCGTGACAAAGAATCCGGCGGTTGTGATCATTGAGTTGATGTAGTAACTGTTTATTGCACCAGCGATCGTTCCATTCTATATGGTGCTTAACGACTCGTAGCCACTCTCCTTCTAAGTTGAAAAAACCCAATGTTTCAGTACCAAGAGCAGCTAAAGCGAAAGCTGCCGCAGGCAATTGGGTTGGCTCAAAGGCAACAAAATTACCTAGATGTTTACTCAAGAGTTGATTGAGATTGCCTTTAGCAGAGCGCACAACTAAGCGAGTGTGAGGATTTAGTTTGCGTACAGCCAAAGCTGTCTGCGCGTTTACTTGCTCATTACTGGTAACTAGCAGCACTGCTCGACAATGGTGAATCTGTGTTTTCTCTAAAACACCCGTTTGGCGACAGTCACTAATAATCAATTCATCTAATAAATCTGGTAAATTGGGAATTTCCCAATATTGGGGCTGCTCTTGTTCAATCCCAATCACCCTCACTCCAAATTCTTTGAGTACTGCGACACAATGTTGTCCCAAACTGCCCAATCCACAAACTAAAAACCGATCTGATCCTACTTGGGAGTCGTCAATCTGCTGCTGGAAACTCGCTTTTTTATGCATGTTTAGCGCAATTTGTCAATAGGATTCAGCCCTGATTATAAGCGAGTTTCCGATGCTCTCAACAATAGCTAGTGCCGCTGCGCGGAATTAAGAATTTAGAATTTAGAATTTAGAATGCTTATAGAGTAAGGATTCTAACGATCTCAAACTGGTCAGTTACTTTGGCCGCGCTGCACTAGTGTGATAAGGCAGGAGGCAGAAGGCAGAAGGCAGAAGGCTCCAAGGGAAGAAAGCTTGTACAGGTTTGCTTTTTTACCTTTTTTCACGCTTTGGGTTATTTCCGCCGGACTGCGCTACCGATAATTAGTCCAAAGCTTTTATCTTATCATCTTTAAGAATCACTGAGTGCGATCACGCCACAGCCAATTCGTCCACCAGCGTTGCCTGTAGGTTGACCGAAATCATCTGGCTTCTCATGAACAATCATGGCTAAACCATCAATCGGATATTTCTCTCCTTGAAGGGTGAGCCCCTTGATTGTTGCGTTATAGGTAGCAGTACCATCTTCTACCACCGAGATATTCCCTAAATCTCCGGCATGAGCATTGGCAAAACCATCCTTTACTAGATTACCGTGCTTGACGCCATCTGGGTTGTAATGACCTCCTGCTGCTTTTCCTCCCTCTTCACAACTCCCTTTTTCATGAATGTGGAAGCCGTGGTCTCCAGGAGGTGTATTCTTGATTTGTGCTTCAATGACCATCCCTGTATCAGTTTCAGTAAAACTTACTTTCCCCATAGCTTTCGAGGGTTCTGATGTAGTGCTGATTAGGGCTACAGCTACTTGAGGAGTACTATCCTCTACAGGTTGCTCTGCAGCAGGAGGAGGTGTTGGCTGACAGCCGTAAACTAGTGTTAGGGTCGAGAACAAAAAAGCGATCGCGGTGACTCGAATGGTTTGATGAATCGATTTCATGGCAAATTTACAAAAGTAAGACGCATTGTCATAGTATCGCGTCCTGCCTGGGTAATAGTTTGTTATACAGCGTTTTTCATTTATATGAGCTACAA
Organism: Symploca sp. SIO2C1; assembly: GCA_010692635.1. Classification (GTDB taxonomy): domain Bacteria; phylum Cyanobacteriota; class Cyanobacteriia; order Cyanobacteriales; family Coleofasciculaceae; genus Caldora. The sequence goes on from JAAHGL010000219.1 coordinate 9,299, forward strand.
AGAGCCTGCTTTTTGGGAATGGGGAATGGGGAATGGGGAATGGGGAATGGGGAATGGGGAATGGGGAATGGGGAATGGGGAATGGGGAATGGGGAATAGGGAATAGGATCTGTACCTCACTAGACTGAGAAATGCTCTACAACTTTTTGCTCTAGGGCGATCGCATTTCCCATAGCAGCTGGTGTAAGTGAACGAAGTGAAGCATCTCAGCCGTCTGGAGATCCTTCGCTACCCCTCAGGATGGCATAATTCTGTAACGGTGCGTAAGTCCTAATTTATTAATTTTATTGTATTAAGAAAAATTTCAAAATATCCTTTAATAGAAAAGTTGGTTCATAAGGAGTGGTAGGTTTAATAGCGTTTAGTAGCCACTTTAATATCCTTATTTATCAACAATAGACAATGTACAATAAAAACTCTGATCAAGATTTGCTCACCTCTGGTGTTATAGCTGCATTAGGTGCTGGAATAGTCACATCTTTTGCTGTTAGTCAAGGTCAAAATCCACTGGTGGCTTTAGGAATTACTATTTTTTCTGCTTTAGTAGCCGTCCTGTGCTCTCAGCTAGGGTTAATTTAGAGACTTTGATGAAGATAAGGTAGGAGGGAGTGTAGCGAGATGGGTAAGTTTGGGAGTTGGGGAATGAGGGAGCTGGGGAAATCGGAAGATAAGGAGACATCTCTCAATTAGCAATTAGCAATTAACAATTAACAATTAGCAATTAACAATTAACAATTAGCAATTAACAATTAACAATTAGCAATTAACAATTAACAATTAGCAATTAACAATTAACAATTAGCAATTAGCAATTAGCAATTAGCAATTACCAATTAGCAATTAACAATTAGCAATTAACAATTAGCAATTAGCAATTACCAATTAGCAATTACCAATTAGCAATTAACAATTAGCAATTAACAATTAGCAATTAGCAATTACCAATTCCCTAAGAACGCAACAAAGCTTTAATTTCCTGCAAAATCCCTGACTGACTAGATTTAGAACCAGGATGAGTCAAAACTCCTTGAGTGGGACTAAACAAAAACGCTAGCATAAACAACCCGAAGGCTACTAAAACAATTGCTGGGCCAGAAGGTAAATTAAAAAAGTAGCTTAGGTACATACCGCTGATACTAGCAACTACTCCAATAGCTGAACCCAAAATCATCATTTGGTGAAGCCGCTTGACTAATAAGTAAGCAGTTGCTCCGGGAATAATCAGCATTGCTAGAACTAAGATGACTCCCACTGCCTGAAGACTGGCAACTATCGTCAGAGCAATCAAAATCATCAAGCCAAAGTCTAGCAAATTGGTTGGCAAGCCAGCGGCTTTTGCTCCTAGGGGGTCAAAAGTATAAAACATCAATTCTTTGTAGAGCAGTACAACAATCGCCAACACAATGCCGGTAATAATTGCTGTATTGATCACATCTTCTTGGCTAACGCTCAAAATATTGCCAAAGAGAAAGTGATTGAGGTCAATTTTGTTGTCTTGCTGAACAATAGTAATTAAAGTAATACCCAGAGCAAAGAAGGCGGAAAAAACAATACCCATCGCCGCATCTTCTTTGATTTGCGATCGCGTTCTGATCCAGGTAATCACCACCGTACTGACAATACCGGCAATAAATGCCCCGACAAAAATATCAGCACCAATAATAAACGCGATCGCTAATCCTGGTAATACCGAGTGACTAATGGCATCCCCTAGTAAAGCAAGACGCTGCACCATCAAGTAGCTACCCACCGATGCGCAGACAATACCTACTAAAATACCAGTAATAATTGCTCGCTGCATAAACCCATATTGCAGCGGTTCCATCAGCATTTCTAACATTTTTACCTAATTCCCAATTCCCAATTCCCAATTCCCAATTCTTAATTCTCAATAAAGAATACCACCTGACCACCATAGGCTTGTTGCAGATTATTCGAACTAAGTACTTGTTGCCGGGAACCATAAGCAATTAACTCCCGATTCAGCAAAATCAAGTCATCAAAATTAGCGATCGCAACTCCCAAATCATGATGAACTACTAGTACAATTTTGCCAGCTTCAGCTAGTTGGTGGAGGATATCAAAAATTACAGCTTCGGTTTTTTTGTCAATTCCAGCCAATGGTTCATCAAAAAAGAAAATCTCCGCTTCCTCGGCTAGCGCTTTAGCGAGAAAGACTCGCTGCTGTTGTCCCCCGGATAGTTGTCCGATGGGACGATCTCGAAAATCACTCATCCCCACTCGCTCTAAAGCCTCTGCTGCCAGATGTCGGGATACCGTGGAAAAGCGATGAAACCAGCCAGTTTTCCGTACTCTACCCATCATGACTACATCCCAGACGATTGCTGGATAAGTCCAGTCAATTTGCGATCGCTGGGGTACATAAGCTACCTTTGTTAATTGCTCCATCAAAGGCTTTCCCTGATACAGCACTTTACCTTTGGTAGCAGGAACCAACCCTAGCATGGCCTTCATTAGAGTACTTTTACCAGCACCATTAGGTCCAATTATTCCTGTCAGTCGTCCCGGTTTGATCTCACAATTGATATCCCTCAGAGCCTCTACTAAGCGGTACTGTACACCCAATTGCTGAACTCTCAATGTTCCCACAGAAGCTGTATAGTTAGGGATTTGCTGAGATTGTTTGGATGCCGAACCGCTAGTACGGAAGGTGAAAGTTTTCATATGAGGGCTTGCGGAGAACCAAGAAAATGAAACAATTATGAAAATACTGTAACCTAAAAAATGAGAAGAATATGAAAACTAATGTATACCATCTATGAAAGTGACTACTCAGCAGGAAAGCCCCTTTCCTTGTAGAGGCTACCATGTATGCACAAGTCCGCCTTACCATCGCCTCAGGGGATTAACCCCCTCTAACTCCCTCTTAGTAAGGGGGAGGACAA
>JAAHGL010000022.1 GCA_010692635.1 Symploca sp. SIO2C1
TTGACAGTGAAATTCTGCTGAGCATTGTTATTACCCTGAACAAAAATTACTTGGTCTGTACTATCACTCACTGTATTGTTACTGACGGTGAAATTCTGTTGTGCATTGTCATTACCCTGGATAAAAATTCCTTGACCAGTACTGTTCGTCACTGTATTGTTGTTGAGGGTAAAATCCTGGATACTATTACCAGAAGCTTGCAGAAAAATCCCTTGGTCAGTGCTATCGTTGACTGTGCTATTGTTAATGGTAAACTGCTGTTGGTTTTGCTCAGAACCTTGGAGAAAAATTCCCTGAAGAGTACTATCACTAACTGTCGTATTGTCGATCGTTAGCTGTTGTTGAGTATTACCATTACCTTGGAGAAAAATTCCCTGACCCCCACCACCATCACTACCAACGGTTGTATTGTTAATCTGACTATCTTGAATATTTAACTGCTGGCTCGTATTGCCATTAGCTTGGATGAAAATTCCTTGACCAGCACTATTACTAACTGTCGTATTATTAAGGTTTAACTCCTGGTTGGTACTACCATTACCCTGGAGGAAAACTCCTTGCTCAGTACTACCACTCACAGTAGTATTGTTGATAGTTAACTGCTGTTGGTTGTTATCTGAAGCTTGGGCAAAAATTCCTTGAGTAGTGCTATTGCTAACTGTAGTATTATTAACGGTTAACTGCTGCTGGGAATCCTCAGAAGCTTGGAGGAAAATTCCTTGACCTGCACTACGATCAACTGTAGTGTTATTAACGGTTAACTGCTGTTGGGTATTCTGGGCAGCTTGGATAAAAATACCCTGACCTCCACTACCATCACTAGCAACGGTTGTATTGTTAATTGTGTTAGTCTCAAGAGTTAACTGCTGTCGGGTATTACCAGAAGCTTGAACAAAAATACCTTGACCAGAATTACTATCAATGATGTTACTACTCACAGTTCCAGTTTGTTGGGAATTTTCAGAAGCTTGGAGGAAAATACCTGGTTTACCACTGCCGTTAATGGTATTGTTATCGAGGGTTAATTGCTGTTGGGTATTGCCAGCAGTTTGAGCGAAAATACCTTCTGCACCACTACTGGTAATTTGGTTATTGCTAACGATACTAGTACCACCGATATTATCCAGATTAATTCCTTGTTGACCACTACCGCTAATAGTATTGCTGTTGATGGTTAACTCCTGTTGGTTATTGCCAGCAGTTTGAGCGAAAATCCCTGCTGCAGCACTATTAGTAATCTGGTTATTGCTAACGATACTGGTGCCACTGATATTATCCAGATTAATTCCTTGTTGACCACTACCGCTAATAGTATTGCTGTTGATGGTTAACTCCTGTTGGGTATTGCCAGCGGTTTGAGCGAAAACACCTGCTGCTCCACTGTTGGTAATCTGGTTATTGCTAACGATACTAGTACCACTGATATTAGCTAGATTAATTCCTTCCCCAGTAGCATTGGTAATCTCATTGTCGCGAATCGTGAAGTTTTGGATACTGTTCCCTTGGATACCATTACCAGCAACATTTGCGATCGCAAATCCTGATAGGGTAGTATCGTTCCCCAAAGTGATGGTTCCGGTGACTGTAGGCAAATTACCGCTACCGGATAGGGGGAGTTGCTCATTCATTACTCCCGTATCAAACAGTGACACTCCCGCAAGATTATTGAATGAAGCACTAATTTGTTGTATTGGTCCTGTGGAAAGTACTGATACCCCATCAGGAATGGTAAATGCGGGAATTCCTGAATTTTCCCCAAACTGCACATAAACAATATTCCCTGTTTGGGCTACATCTATGGCAGACTGTACTTGTCCAAAAGGATTCTCAAAGGTGCCATCCCCAACCCCCGTACTCAATCTGACATGTTGGAAGAAGTAGGGTTGGTTGGTGTTGGGATTAGTTGCTGTTAGGGTAAGCTCCTCAGTAAATAACTCCGATTCCCATTGCTCATCGACAATAATTTGCTGTTGACGGGTGACTGATTCCCCTAATCTTGCGATAACTTGCTCCGACTCTTTACTATCAGTATGATTGCCAGGGAAACTTGCTCCAATACTAAAAATTATATTAGTGCCGAAAGTAGTGTCATTCTGCACAGATAAGCCCAACCTTAGACTATCATAGGGACGAGCTTCTAGCCTTGCTCGCCAACCGAGGATACTATCACTCTCAGCAGCGTCATAATAGTAACCTCCAAGATAGCCCCGAAGCTCCCCCGTAGTTCCTAAATTAACAATCTTTACCCCCGCTTCGACATCCAGCCCCGTCATTGCCGCTTCAAACAGTCTCGTTTCCCGACGCTCCCGACTCCCTGACATCACCAAAGAATTGCCTTGGAAGAAGGGATTGCTAAAGATAGGGGTAGTTTGGGAGATATTCTCTGTTACTAGCTGACGAGTATCCCCAATTGGCACATAGACATTTGTGCGAAAATCCCAATATTCTCCCAGGCTTTCTAAGCCAGCACCAAGTTGATGGAAGATACTGCTATCAGTATTACGGCTGTCATAAGCGAGGTAGCTACCGAAAATCCGCTGACTATTGGAGTTGTAGAAGCGGTGTCCTAGGATGAGATTACTGCTGATGTTCGTGTCGTTATCTAGCAGTAGTCTACCTTCGAGGAAAGTCAGGTTCCTACCAGGATTTTGTAGTAGGGGAATGAAAGCTTCAAATCGACCAAAACCATCGTGGCTAGCACCAGAAGTAGTATAACCGACTCCGAAATTCGGCGAGATTCTCAGGTCATCAGCAGTACCTTTAGCTGAAGGGAGTTCCTCGTTGCTGTTGCTGTTAGTTGTTTGGGCAAATGCGGCGGGAATGCCTCCCAAAAGTAGTAAAATCGCGTAGAAAACCAGACTTAAGTATTTCATAGATTGGGTGACAAGAGTCCTTAAGCTTCCTTACACAAGCTCAGATACCCAATCGGTAAATTTAAGATGAAGAATGACAGGGAGCGGAATTAAGAATTAAGAATTAAGAAAAAAGACATGCTTATAGAGTAAGGATTCTATCGATCTCAAACTGATAGGTTATTTCCGCCGCGCTGCACTAGTTGTCTATGATTGACATCACCTAATTTTTACCAAATTGTCACAAATATTTATAACTACAATCATTCATTGTCAAGTAGAAATCACCGAAACTAGTTGATATGAGTAGTTGATTTTTAATTCAGTTGTGATGGGGAATTGAACCATGCTTGAAAAACTCTTCTTAGCTATCTTGGTTACTTTTTCCCTCTATCTATCGGTAGACTTCAATAAGTTTTACCCCTCTTCAATATCCTCAGTCAAGCAATTACCAAAAGTCACCAATCAAACTGTAAGTCATTTGCCCATCAACAGTACTAATGACTGACTATTAGCAATATTTGGGTTGAGGGGGCATATTGATGTCCAAGGGCGCACGTCGGTGCGCCCCTACTCAATTTAATGCAACAGGTCTACAAAATATCAATTTTTTACTCACCAACTTTTTTGACATTACCTGCTCTAACCCAACCTTCTTGGCTGGTATCAGGTAGGCGCACTTTCTGCCATAGTTTATCATCACTATCTTTGAGAATAATGATTTCTTGATTGTAGGCAATACCACCAATGCGGTTGGCATTTGCAGAAGGTTTATCCCTAAGACTCAATCCTTCTGGCCAAGTAACAGTAGCTTTATAAGCTCCCGGCTCTAGTTTCTTCTTTGGTGACTCAGTGGGAGTCGGTGCAGGTTTTTTGTCCAATGGGGAGGGAGAAGCCTTAGGAGAAGTGGCTGTTTTAGCAGATGGAGACGGTTTTGGTTTCTCCTCAGGAAAGATCGGTTTTTCTGGAGTATCTGACAACTTCGTAAAGAAATAATATCCAGCCGCTACTCCAGCACCCACCAAGAGGGAGATACCGAGAAAGAAACCGATAATGAATTGAGCTACACCTGACAAACTCATTGTTGTTTGTTGTTTGTTGTTTGTTGTTTGTTGTTTGTTGATCAATAACTATCAGTTACCAAACTTGTCGCTGAATGCGACTTGTAAAACGGCTATCCCTAGAAGCCATGCGAGCTTTGCCAGCAGCCGCCCAATTTTGCAGGAACTGGATTTGCTCTTGGGCAGTCCGAGCTAGAGGAATAATCTGGCTAGCAGCTTCTAAGATATCATCCGTCGTAAAGTCTCGGTTTTGACTGAAGCCAATGTGCATTGCTTCGATCAAAGTCTGCTCAATTTCTGCTCCAGAAAAGTCAGGGGTTTCGTAAGCCAAACGCTCTAAATCATAACTCTTGAGGTTGTGAGGTCGTAGTCGAGATAAATGTAGCTCAAAAATAGCATAACGTTCTTCCTGAGTTGGCAAACCGACAAAGAAAATTTCGTCAAATCGCCCTTTACGGAGCATTTCTGGAGGTAAAGCTTGAATATTATTAGCTGTGGCGACAACAAATACAGGGGATTGCTTTTCAGCTAGCCAGTTGATGAACGTACCAAAGACGCGACTAGTAGTCCCTGCATCTCCTTTAGAATCAATTCCAGAGAAAGCTTTATCAATTTCATCAATCCAAAGAATGCAGGGAGCTAAGGCTTCGGCTAATTGAATCATCTGCCTGGTACGGGATTCAGATTCTCCTACCAAACCACCAAACAGACGTCCTACATCTAAACGCAGTAGGGGGAGATGCCAGTGGTGGGCGATCGCTTTTGCTGTTAGAGATTTCCCAGTTCCCTGAATTCCTACCAGTAATAAACCCCGTGGATGAGGTAAACCGTATTGCCTGGCTCGTTCCGTAAAAGCTCCACCCCGTCGCAGTAGCCAGTCTTTCAAGTTATCTAAGCCGCCGATATCAGAAATTTTCTCTTGAGTTGGGTAAAACTCCAAGATTTGTGTTTGGCGAATTGATTGACGTTTTTCTTCTAAAATCAGTTCTACATCTTCTGGTTTAATTTCCCCATGAGAAGCGATCGCGCGGGCGAGAACTCGACGAATCCGCTCTAGAGATAGACCTTGAGCTGAACGCATTAACTCATCTAGGACTTTATTATTCAAAGATTGACCTGTCGCTCCTAGTAACCGTGCTATCTCCCCTCTAATTTCGGAGGCTTTGGGTAAAGGAAATTCTAACACCGTCAGTACTTCTGTCAATTCTGGGGGTACTGCCACTATTGGTGTCACGATCGCAATATTTTTTGGTTGGGACTTGAGCCTTCGTGACAGATTCCTTAGTTTACGAGAAACTGCAATATCTTCCAAAAATCGGTTAAAATCCCTTAATATAAAGATTGCTGCATTGCTTTGGGCTACTTGATCAACAAATTCTAAGGCTTGTAGGGGATTACGCTTGCCAAAACCGACATCATTGAAGTTACCTTGATAACCGTCAACAAAATCCCAGATATACACAGCACGATTGCCCAAATTTTTAGCTGATTGTGCGATCGCTTCTTCCACTCTCTCTTCTTCCAAGGTTGGAATATAAATTAAAGGATAGCGGGCTCGTAAAAGTAGTTCAAACTCATCATTGAAACTCATAGCAGCCAAGAAAATTTTTTTAATTTTTTAAATAAAACAGATATTAAACTTCCTTCCCTTCTGTCTCCTGCCTCCTGCCTCCTGCCTTCTGCCTTCTGCCTCCTGCCTCCTGCCTTCTAAAACTATCCAGGAAGTTTTCCCTTAAAGGCTTCCAAGGCTTCCCAGCGCCGATCCTTTAATGACATACTACCTTGTTCATTAATCGGGATTCCTAGACATTCTTGGTCACACAGCTGTTGTAGAGGCATTACTAGGCATAGTTGCTCATATAACCAAGTATCCACTTGAAAGTAACCTTGTGGGTGCAAAGTTTCTACTAAATCTTCCAGTAAGATTTCTTGCTCTAACGGAACATAATTTGATTGTTCTGCCAAGTCGTCCAACCAAATCAATTCTGATGTGTCAAGTATTAAACGGTGATTGTACTGTTGTAAGCAGCGGTGACAGGTCAAAGTAAGAATTGTTGAACCTTGACCCGAAACTTCTAGGTAATTTCCTTGATGGGTTACTTTTAGGCGTCCTCTTACTGGAGTCAGGGTTTCCAAACCAGCAAGGCACTCATTTACCTCAATTACCTCTGTTTGATCTGGTAATTTAAGTAGCCCAGGAATATAAATTGCCTCCATCATTTTTTTACCCTTCTCCCAAAGAAGCACATTTAAGAATTACAGTGTTTTGCCGCTTAATGAGGTATATCTTACTCCTGCCTCCTGCCTTCTGCCTCCAAGCGACAAACTCTGTACTTCACTTAGATGAAAACCGCTGTAAGTAGTTACCAAGAATGTTTAATTACTCACCTCTTCAATTCTTCTGCGCCGACTAACAACTAGCCTTCTGTCTGGTTCTTGTCCCCGACTCTGAGTTTTCAAATCTTCACAGTCCTTTAATAGAGTATGAACTTGACGCCGTTCTGCTGAGGACAAAGATTTCAGTTCAAACTCTTGACCTGTTTTGCGGACTTGCTCTGCTGCCTCAGCTGCTATCGCCTGGAGTTCAGCTTGACGCCGAGCTCGATAGCCATCAAGTTCAACCGTATAAGAAGCTTGCTGCTGTTGGTCTTGATCCAAGTTCAAAATCGTGTTAGCTAGGTACTGGATAGCATCAATGGTTATTCCTTGCGAACCAATCAAGATTTCTATTTGTTCGGAAGTCAGTTTTGTGTGATCGATGGTTAACCAGTAGCTATGCTCATCTCTATCTAAGAACTCACTATCTGTTGCCTTAACCTCAGCGGTTAATTTTAAGAAGCGCAGAAGTGTTTCTAGCCATTGCTCACCTCGCGCCATTAGCGGATTGCTCATAACTAACTTGAAGCTTTTTTCTTAGAACGCTTGCGCTCAAAAGGTAATGATTCTCTACCGTCACTCTTCTTTTCCTCTTTCTTGGCGCGCTTACGCTCAGAAGAGGTAGAATCTCGACGCTCCTCAGGTTTTTCTTCTTTCTTAGTACGCTTTGGCTCAAAAGGTAGTGCATCTCTACCTTCTTTAGCTTTTGCCTCTTTTTCTTGCTGCTCCATCATCTTCTGAATGTTTTCTGGCAGGGGTTCCCGCATCAGAATGAAAGTCTGGATCGTCTGAAAAACATTGGCAATAACAATGTACATCAACACCCCAGCCGGTAGTGGGAAGAAGAAGAACATCCCAGAAAACATGACTGGGAGATATTTATTAACTGCATTTTGCTGGGAGTTAGCATCACTGGCATTTTGACCGGATAGTACCTGGTTGAGATACATACTGATGCCAAAGAAGACAATCATACCGAAGATATCCCAGTGAATTGTCCCATCTTCTTCAAAAGCACCGACACGTCCTAGAGCATCAATGAAAAGGAATCCTCTATTCGCCGCCAATCCAGGAACCTTACCTTGAAGGGTTACTTCTCCTGGCTCCAATGCCTCGATGGTACCGTCATCCTTAATTAACACCCGTTCTTGACCTTTGGTTACCTCCCACTTAGGAGTAATTTGGGTTTCTGGATAATCAGCTAGTAAGGCTGGGAGGGGTTTGCCTTCAACAGTTTGAAAATCAACTTTAGTTTTTTCCCCAACTACCAAGCGATTACCTGCAGGAAGAAGTGCAGCGATCTGAGCATGAACTCCATCTGCTATATAGACATTCTGGGGTTTTGTCGCAAAAGCTTGGGGTTGAATGTATTCTACTCGCTCTGCTGGCAAGATTTGGAGGTTTACTGAGTAGTTGATGTCAGCAAATGGCGATCCCCGCAAAGTAGCGAACAGTGCAAATAGAACTGGCATTTGGAAGAGCAATGGTAAACACCCTGCTAAAGGGTTACCAAACTCTTTGAAAATTTTCCCCATTTCCTCCTGCTGTTTAGAAGGATCATCTTTATAGAGCTTCTGAATTTCCTCTTGTCGCTTTTTCATCAGCGGTTGAGTAATTTTCATCCGCCTCATATTGCGAATTGAACCAGCGTTTAGGGGAAATAGAGCAAAACGAATTACCAGAGTCAGGAAGACGATTGCCAGACCATAGCTTGGCACAATCCCGTAAAAGAAATCCAGGATTGGCAGCATGACGTTGTTAGAAAGAAACCCAATACCAAAATCCATTCGTATGAAGCCAACCTAAGCGCTGTAAAGTTTTCTGAATCTAATGTATCTAATCTTTGTCCAAATGCGGGTTGAAAAGCTGCAACCTAAGCCTTTACTGAGTCAATGGGTTTGCCAGTTTTCTTGGCTGCTTTTTCGGCAATATAGTCAAATATTTCCCGAAAACGAGGAACTGCCCGCATTTCTAGTCGGCTACCATCTTTAAGGGTAACGGCAATATCTCCCCAAGCACCGATACCACGGGGAATTTTGATGATTTTACTAACGTCTGCGTAAATAATGTCTGTGCGATCGCGACCTTGCCACCCCCCTGTTATCGAGACCCGGCGGTCTGTAATGCGATAGCGCAACCATAAGGCTCTCACGATCGCGGCGACTGTCAAGGGCAAGCAAATTACTGTAAATCCTAACAAAATGTTAATAATCAGATCGCCCACATGGGGACCACCCTCATAGAATACTGTTTCTTTAATGGCCATTAAGCACCTTTGCCTCTACCAACAACTGCTTTAATTCTCGCAAAAATTGGTCATAATCGCACTCTTGCGATCCTGGTCGCACCACTACTACCAGTTGCCAGCCTGGTAATATTTGAGGTAGTAAGTGGCGTAAAGCAGCCCGAACCTGACGCTTAATGCGATTGCGAACCACTGCCTTTTTACTGACTTTTTGGCTGATAGAGATGCCAATACGAGTTGGCGGTTTACCCTTATCCATCCCTATCGACGTCTTTTGAGCTGCGTTGTCCACTGCCTTTGTGTGCTGAGGTAACCCCCGCAAAGTCAAATGACGTCCTGAGCGACGAATTCCTTGTTGATAAACCGCCTTAAAATCTCGCCAGTGTTTGAGTCGATGAGCCTGAGGCAATCCCACAGAATTTAGAATTTAGAATTTAGAATTTAGAATTGGGAATTGGGAATTGGGAATTGGGAATTGGGAATTGGGAAGAAAGTTTGATATACCTCACTCTCTCAAACTGGTAGGTTATTTCCGCCGCGCTGCACTAGCTTGTCTTACTTCGCCAGCTCCCCAGCTTCCCTAGCTTCCATTGGAACTCCTTAAACAGAGAGACGATGACGTCCTTTGCTCCTGCGGGCTTTAATCACTAGCCTCCCATTTTTAGTGCGCATCCGTGCGCGAAAACCAGACTTTCTTTTTTGCTTGCGCTTCGTACCGCCTAAAGTGCGTTGAGTCATGAGCCGTCATTTCCAAACAAAGTATGTAATTGTTTTTATAAACAATCACGATCTACCATTATATCATTTGAACTGGAAAAAAGTTCAACCAACTTTCAACTTCGGCTAACGCTTCGAGGAGATTGATTTTCATGGGGTTTCTCTGAAAGTCCCACTAGCGCAAGAAGGCAGAAGGCAGGAGGCAGAAGGCAGAAGGCTAAGGTAAGCTTTTTAACTCTTTTTAACTGGTGGGTTATTTCCGCCGACCTGCACTAGGAACAATTACCATACAAGTGTACTCTAACTTCTGAGTGCCTCCATTAACTTGTTCCCAAGGGTGAAGAAATTTACAGTGGCTCTGAAGAAACACCGAATCAGGAGTTTCTCAGTCAGGAGCCAGGAGTCTCCGAGTCAGGAGTAAAGAGATTTGATCCAATTGTCTTCACTCATTACTCATTACTCATTACTCATTACTCATTACTCATTACTCATTACTCAAAAAAGCTCTCCCACACCTTTTTTAGTTCACCCTGTTCCTCATGCTGCTTCTTTGCTTCTTCGTTGACTTGAACATCCAATGAAAGATCCGATCATTTATACTGAAAATTTATCTAAAGTTTATCGACTTTACAGCAAGCCTCACTATCGTTTTCTGGATATGTTTGGACTCTTAGGCAAGAAACTAGGAGCTTACACTGAGCATAAAGCTTTGGACGGAATCAATTTAGAAATCCAGCGGGGAGAGAAGGTTGCGTTTATTGGACGGAATGGTGCGGGAAAGAGTACCTTTTTAAAGTTGGTTACCAATGTGACTAAACCAACTTCGGGACGGTTGGTTGTTAAAGGGAAAGCACACGCGCTATTGCAGATTGGTACGGGTTTTCACCCTGATTTTACAGGCAGGGAAAATATCTATGCTTATTTAGCTCAGTTAGGAGTAACTGGGAGAGAGGCGAAGATTAAGTGTTCGGAGATTATTGAATTTGCTGAATTAGAAGAGTATATTGATCAGCCAGTGAAAACCTATTCCACTGGCATGGGAGTCCGGTTAATGTTTTCCACTTCTACGGCAATTTCTCCCAATTTACTGGTTTTGGATGAAGTGCTCGGGGTTGGGGATGCTTATTTTGCTCAGAAGAGTTATGAGCGGATACAGGAATTATGCGATCGCGAAGGCACAACGCTACTATTGGTAAGTCATGACGTTTACTCAGCTTCTCGGATTTGCGATCGCATGATTTGGATAGATCGAGGTCGTATTTTAATAGATGGAGACCCTGCAACGGTAGTTAAAGCTTACGAAGATTCGATTCGAGTTCAAGAAGAGCAACGTCTGCGATTGCGTAAACTGGAAAAATTAAAGGCGATTAAAAGTATAAGTTCTACTCAATTATCTACATCCATTTTGCTTGAAATCAGAAGTCGTGATAATACGCCGTTGCCATGTCCTGTTTATTTTAGTGATATTTCTATAGAACAGAAAGGTCAAGTTGTTGCTAGCTTACCTTTAGATTCTGAGTCATTTGCTCAGGAGCAAGTATCCCATCTGCAAAGGGAGGCAACTAATTGGGGAAAATCAGTCCTCTGGGAAAACAAGCAGTCTCGTCCCTTGCTCAATTATGGCTCTTCCTTTCATAAGATAGCTGGCGTATTTGTAACAAATTACCCAAGGGACGATCTAGATGAAAGTTGCGAATTAGCGATTGAGTATTGGTCTCAGAAGCCATGTAATTTAGAATTACGTGGATTTATCAATCAACAGGAGATTAATTTAGGCTCGTTTAAGACAGTCGAAGGTAAGTGGTTTCAACATAGGGTGAAATTATTTCCTCAAGAACAGTTAAGGGAACAAATATCTGTAAACACTGTAACTGAAGTTAACTCTACTGGAGTACAAGGCTCAGGAGCGATTCAGGTTTTAGATGTCAAGGTAGTAAATGAGCAAGGTAGAGTGAGCTATCTACTATCTCACGGCAAGCCAATGAATTTGCTAATTGACTATATTATCCAGAAACCTGACCTTAGAGAAAAAGCTCAAGTTTTAGTGGCTTTCCATCGAGATGGTGTTCAAGATGTTTGTAGAATTATTACTCGCGATCTTTTGTTTGATGCGGCTGAAAATTCTTCCGGTACTATCTGCTTGCATTTACCTAAATTATATATAGCTGCAGGGACTTATTCGGTAACAGTGATGGTAGCTGAAGAAGGATACTATGAAAAAGAACAAACTCTGTTCTATACAATTAATCCGGGGGTTTATACTTGTCTTGCCAAAATATTTGATATCGTAATCAGGAATGGAGGGGTTGTTGGCTCTGGTACAGGAGTAGTTGGTGAAGGTGAATGGGTGATCATGAACGGCAATGACTCAAACTCAGAGCATACAAGAGATTTAGAGAATCTAATCCCGCAGGAGCTTTCAAATGTTAACAGAGCTAATTAGACGTTTTTTTAAAGAAGAAAATAGCGATCGCCAACAGGAACAAGAGGTTATCTTAGAGGATACTGATATTCCCGAAACTATTCTGCTAGATTTTCCAGCTTGTATTGAGCGAGATTTTCCCCAAGAGTTTCCTCTGGCTTGGGAAGCTTGTGAACAAATTTTGACTGCTACTAAAGGAGCTGACTTTTCGCCACTTGAGCGTCATTCTCCTGGCTTGAAAGGATTTGACTGGGAAAGTTATATTCGTTTAAGCGTGATCCGGATGGTGCGAGTATTAGCTAACTTATCTGAGCAGGGTGTTAGTAAAGGTCGTTTACTGGATCTTGGTGCTTACTTTGGTAACTTTTCCTTAATGTGCTCTAAGGCTGGCTACCAAGTGGATGCTTTAGATGGTTATGGAGCTTATGGTGAGGCATTAAAAAGTGTAACTCAGCTTTTATCTACTTCCGATGTTCAAGTTTTGGATTTTGATGAAGTTGGGTATGAACTACAAGAACTTGAACCTGAAACCTACGATGTAGTTTTGTGCATGGGAGTCATTGAACATATCCCTCATACTCCTCGACTTTTATTAGCATCTTTAAATCAGGTTCTGAAACCAGGGGGATTGTTAGTTCTTGATACTCCCAATTTAGCGTATCTCTATAATCGTCAGAAGTTGGCAAGAGGAGAAAGTATCTTTCCTCCAATTTCCTTACAATATTTTACCGAAATCCCTTTTGAAGGACATCACCGAGAATATACCCGCTCGGAAATAGAATGGTTACTCAATACCATTGGTCACCAAGATATACGGTGTAGCTTATTTAACTATAGTATTTACGGATTGTCAGTTTTACAAGGGACTGATTTGGATAACTATAAGACTATGTTGGCGATGCCAGATAATCGAGAGCTTATTTTGACAGTTTCGCGAAAATCAGCCTAATTGAATTTGAACAACACTGGTTCTGAACTATATTGTGATTTCACTTAAACCAATTCAAGATCTTGAATATGCTTCAATAGCTACTCAAAACTTTCCTACATTAGCTTCAATCAAATCTGCATTAAATATAGAAAATGAAGTAATGTGGGTTGTTCCTTTACAAGATGTTCCCAAGCTAGATGCAGAGCTTGTAAGCTTTGCTCAAAATTTTTTTGAGTTAAATGCCAGTTTGCATTACCCTCAAAGAATTGTTTGGATTCAGCCATTAACTCCAGAACTAACGCTAACCCTGGAAGAAGCAGAGCAAATTTTAGGACTTATTGCTGGAGTCACTTTGCTGGAAAAAGATACTTGTCTTGACGGTAGAGAATGTTATGTAGTTGGTGGAACTGTCAGACAATATGCAATGGGTCTAGGATTGCAGTGGTTACAGAAAGACTTATATAAGTTTAACAAAAAAAGTGATGATCAAGTTTATTCTTGGTTGGAAACTTCTCAAGAATCCAGTAAAGCTATTCACTTTATTGAGTTACCGGAAAATAATGAAATTGATAATGACTGGTATACAGCAGTATCTAGTCTAATCAAAAAACTAAAAAAGCAAAATTCAGCACCTACTTTAGGGGTAAGTTTACCTAGAGTTCCGACTGTACCCGATACAGATTTTTCGGTAGCCTTGGAGCAACTTAAAACAATAGTTGACTCAGAAAAAATCACTGAATCTTTAGCCTGTCAACTGGTTGACTCAGAAATTGAAGTGACTGATTCTTTGTCAATTTTAAAATTTGCTCACATTAATAAGCTATCTTTTGATTTTTCAGTCAATCATTTATCGGCAATGCTCCCCTACTTTGCTCAAGGTGCTTATATACCCCTTGAGTTTGATTTAAGAATTCCCGCTTTTTATAAATCTCATAGAACTACAGTAATAGAGATGCCAAGGTGGAACAACTGGATATCAAATTACTGTGAGTTTAACAATTTGCAAGCAGTATTTAATCCTGAAATTGTTTTTTTTTATAAATTGGCAATTGCTTTGAATAGAGATATTAGAGAATTGTATTTAAATCAACTAAATTCAAATCCAGAATTAAATACAATATGGCATTATTTCAACGTTTATAATTGGAGTGTAAATTCCACTAAAATACTTAGATTTTTACTGATTTCAATTGAAGAATACTTAAACATCAAGGTTGATTTTAGTTTTTTCAACCAAGGATATCTGAAAAAATACGACTATCTAAACTCTATTGATTTTCTGAACAACCTACGCCAACAAAGTCTAGAGTATAGTCAGCCAGAAACTAAAACCATCTTAGCAGAACAAATTAACTATCACCAATATCTAGAAAATAGAACACTGACTCCCGATGCAGAGAAATTAATAGCAATTTTGCCTAATACATTAGGTAAAACTTTAGAAATTGGCTCAGGTTATGGACTAACTGCTCAAAAAGTCATTCAAAGAACATCTGAATATATCGGCATCGATTTACACGAAGCTCAAGTTGAAGCCTTAAATAAATTAGGAGGTCAAGGAATGATCGCCGATATGCACAATTTGCCCTTTGAAGATAATTCATTTGACACTGTAATTGCTGATAATGTACTTGAACATGCTTATGCTCCTCAATTAGCCTTGGCAGAAATTAGGCGTATTCTCAAGCCTCAAGGATGCTTGTATGCTCTAATTCCTTTAGATTATAAGAGTAATCGTTATCAACTAAAAGCTCATTTATGGAAAGCTGATGAAAAATCAATCCATGTTGCTTCTTGTTTAGCTGGTTTACAAGTTAAGCATATGGAAATTATTGAGCTGAGTAAGTTGGAAAATTTTGGCTGTTTTCCTTCTTGTCAAGGCAAAGTTTGTCTTGTAATCATGGAAGCTAAGGATGTTGCAATCAATCCTGACTTTTCTGACTTCAAGTTGAATAGCATTGATGGTGGAGTTAACAAAAATCAAATATCTACTGATAAAGATGAGCTACTAAATTTGCAAAATAAAGTTATAGAAATAGTTGCTCAAGGAATATTGGATCTTAAAAGCTCATTTCAAGAAGAAGTCAATAAGAGAGATAAAATTATTGTCGATGTTCAAGAAGAAGTCAATAAGAGAGATAAAATTATTGTCGATGTTCAAGAAGAAGTCAATAAGAGAGATAAAATTATTGTCGATGTTCAAGAAGAAGTCAATAAGAGAGATAAAATTATCGAAAAATTGAGCAAAGCTAAATTAGTGGAAATGCTCGTTATGAAATTAAAATATTGGTATCATGAGTTGGTAAAAAAATAAATAAAATGGTTAATGTGTGGAATTGTCGGCTCATATAAACCTACTGGACAAAGCTGTAGCTCAGAAATTTTGGGTATAATGCGCGATCGCATGACTCATCGTGGACCGGATGGTGCTGGAATATGGCAATCACCTGATCAAAAATGTACCTTAGGACATCGTCGCCTTTCCATCATTGACTTATCCGATGCCGCAGCTCAACCGATGCTCAACCAAGCCGGAACAGTTGCTCTTACCTTCAACGGGGAAATCTACAACCACAGCCAAATTAGACAGGAACTAGAATCCCTCGGCAAATACCACTGGAAAACGAACCACTCCGATACAGAAGTTCTCCTCCACGCCTACGAAGAATGGGGACTCGACTGCCTTCACCGCTTCTATGGCATGTTCGCCTTTGCCATTTACGACACCCGTAACCCAGATAAACCAGTTTTACACCTAGTGCGCGATCGCGTGGGTATTAAACCCCTCTATATTACCCAAACCAAATCTGGCGAATGGCTCTTTGCTTCTGAGATTCGAGCCTTACTCGCTCATCCTGATATTACTCCAGAAATGGATCGTACCGCTTTCTGGCACTATCTGACTTTTATTGTTACTCCTGCTCCTCTTACCCTATTTCGGGGTATCTTTAAACTCCCCGCAGGTTATACCATTACTATTGACTACACTGGACAAGCCACTGCTCAGCAATATTGGGATTGTCAACCCAGTTCAACTGAGAGCTTCACAGAACAAGACTTAAGTGAAGAAGATGCGATCGCAGAATTAACCCGACTACTTAAACAGTCTATCAGCCGTCGCATGGTTTCTGATGTTCCCTTCGGCGTACTTCTTTCTGGTGGTGTGGATTCTTCCCTCAATGTTGCTCTGATGAGCGAATTAATGAACCGTCCCGTCACAACATTTACCATTGGTTACGAAGGCAAAGAAGACTACAATGAATTTCAATTTGCTCATCGTGTCAGCAAACGCTATCAAACAGAGCATCATGAAACTTTGATCAATCGGCAGCAGATGCAAGACTTTTTGCCTCTGCTAGTGCAATTACAAGATGAGCCGATTGCCGATAACGTCTGTATTCCCTTGTACTTCTTAGCAAAACTGGTTCATGACAGTGGTACAACCGTTGTTCAAGTGGGAGAAGGAGCAGACGAAAATTTTCTCGGTTACTGGTGGTGTGAGCATTATCGCCACAAGTATGAAACTGTCTATCAACCCGCTTCTCAAAGCCTCAGTTGGTGGCAGCGCCTCCTTTCTTTCGGTAAAGCAAAAATGCCGGGATTGAGTGGAGAAGACTTAGAAATTCAGCAGCGTGCTGAAACGAGACAAGAACTCTTTTGGGGGGGAGCAGTCTGTTGGTGGGGAGAAATGCGCCGTCAACTTACTCCTGATTTAGACCCTTTCCAGCAAAAAATCCACTGTCCAATTAAAGGTTTATTACCCCCAGAACACCAGCAACTGGATAGTCATGCTATTGTTCAGTCTTATCTAGGACAGTTAGAGGGAAAGTTAACAGAGCCAGAGGTTTTACAAAAAATTCCCTACTTAGAAATGAAGCAGCGCCTGCCAGAACACTTACTGATGCGGGTTGATAAGTTGACTATGGCTCATTCTATCGAAGCGAGAGTTCCCTTCCTTGATCATGAAGTAGTAGAATTTGCCTCCCGCATCCCCCCTCACTACAAGCTACAAAATGCGATCGGCAAGTCAATTCTCAAAAAAGTTGCTCTGCCATACCTCGATCATGATATGGTGTATCGAAAAAAGCAAGGATTCGGTGCACCGATGGAGGAATGGTTTAAGGAGGGAGATTTCGGACAACGCTGTTTAGCTGCTTTTGAGCGCTCTGAGATTAGGAAAGAGGGTTTTCTCAATAATCAGTATTTTACCGATTTACTAAAACATCAGATGAGTACTGGAGGAGGTTATAGTTTTCATTTATGGACGGTGTTAAACGCTATCCTGTGGCATGAATCTTGGGTTGCTGGGAATCAAGATTGCTTTTAATTGAAGATTTTATTAAAAATACACCTAAAACCTAAAACCTAAAACCTCATCTATGGTTAAGCATATGATATCTAATTCTGTAAGTTTGCTAGCTCGAATCACTCAAACTCCGGGTCAATGTGGTGGTAGACCTTGTATTCGAGGAATGCGAATTCGAGTAAGCGATATTCTGGAAATGTTGAGTTTAAATGTTAGTCGCGATGAGATTTTAGCAGACTTTCCAGATCTAGAACCTGAAGATATTCAGGCGTGTTTGTTGTTTGCTGCCAAGCGTATTGATGTTCCTCGATTGAGTGCATGAAATTTTGGATTGATGCTCAATTACCACCAAATTTAGCTTCTTGGTTAACTGAAACTTTTGGAGTATAGTCATTTGTTGAAATTGGCGATAGATAGCGTAAGAGCTACTGTAAGCAGATCGAACTAAACAAATCAGGTATTGACAAAATGACTTTGCTGTGAATTCATCTCTTCGCGATCGCTCTGAGATTAGGAAAGAGGGTTTTCTAACCCTGTAGTGTAATATAATGCGTTGTCAATAACGATTAAAGCCTGAGCTGATGGAGGATTTTTCGTGGATCAAACAGCTTATGCCCTAGAAGCAGAGGTAGAAAGTGAGCATTGGTGGTTTGTAGGACGACGGCGTTTGCTCTCAAAGCTCATTGCTCAACTAGAAATCAGTCAGGATGCTAAGATATTGGATGTTGGTACAGGTACAGGAACTAACTTGCGACTATTGCAGCAGTTAGGCTTCAAGAGAGTAACAGGTCTTGACTTTAGTGAAGACGCTATCCATTTTTGCAAACAGAAGGGCTTAGGCATTGTTCAACAAGGTAATGCTTGTGCCATGCCTTTCGCTGATGAAAGCTTTGATATTATTTTTGCAACAGATATTATTGAACATATTGATGAGGATCTGCAAGCTCTATCAGAAATTTACCGTGTACTCAAAGTAGGAGGCACAGCGATTATTATGGTTCCGGCTTTCCAATTCTTATGGGGAGTTCAAGACCGTATCAGCCATCATAAGCGGCGCTATCGCAGGAAGCAACTTTTAAGCCAAATCCATACTTCCGGCTTAGTTACTTTAAAAAATCATTATTTCAATTATATTTTGTTTATACCAATCTTGCTAGCTCGAAAAATTATTGATTTGCTTAATCTTAAGGTGGAAAATGAAAATCAGGTCAATACAAAATTTATCAATGCAATCTTGACTTGGATTTTTACTATTGATGTAGACACATCTCCTTTACTACGTCCACCTTTTGGTGTTTCTGTCCTTGCTGTCGCTAAAAAATAAATCTCATGAACGAAATTACCAATTTATTTTCCATAAACGTCAACTTGCTTCACTAGTAACTCCGACTTTCCAGGTTCTTCTCCATTATTAAACAGAAGATATAACTCTTGATTATCTGCTATCGGAACTATCCAAGGGTTATCATTAGTCCTAATATTTTCACCTTGCTGCAATATAGCGTGAGCCAAAACTAGATCTTTTTTCTCGGATAAGATAGAAAATGAACCACTCCCTTCTTTCAGCTCAACATCATAGTTAATATATATAACAGACAAAGAAGAAGTATCAATAGAGCTAATTAATTGATATTCATATTTATTGAGATCACTTTGAATCAACAAATGATCTACCTCATTTTCCGTAAAAGATAGATTTGGGGAAGTAGTCGCTTTTTGCCAATCTAAAGTTTCTAAAGTATCAAAAGCTTTAACTTTGTCGGCGATAACTGATTGTTGTAGCTGCTCTGCCTTGATGTATGCCTGTCCTAATTCTGCAAGAGCCTTCACATCGTCGATAACATAATTACCTAAAATTAATAGTATAGAAGTAGTTATAGCTAGAGAAATTATTTTTTTATATTGAGATAAAAACTGAGTATGAATAAGTTTAATCCCGCAATTCAACAAAAAGTTAAGAGTTAGAGCCAAGGCAAAAACATAACTTAAAGGAACGTAACGAATATATCGGCTTTCATAGTAGACAAGCCCCAAACTGCCTAAACAGTAGACAAGAGGTAGTGCAGTGATATAAGCAGTAGTCCATTGTTTCCACAGTACCAGAACAATTACCACTAAACACAGAAGCCAAAATCCATACTCTGTCAAAAGTGAAGCAACTATTTGAAAGTAATCTGTACCTAGGGGTGTATGTGAAGAGTTATGATCAAACGGAATATTAGACAATCGAAACCAAATTGTTTTTAACACGTAAAGTGGGTGTTCTTTCCAAGCATTTAAATATTCTGCCTTCCAATATTGTTCTGCCTCAATAGAATGGTAAATAATTCCTTTTTTAGATAAAAGTTCCACTGCTTTGGCATCACTTACAAAATAACCATAATCGTTAGGTAATTGCCCAAGACCACACCACATTGCATACCGACCAGCATTTGACGTAAACTGCCAATAACCCCACTTTATTTTATTATAAAATCCCCATAAGAGTAATAAACTAGAAAATCCAATACAAAGAGCACTTAATGACTTTATTCTTGAATTTTTAATGGTTACAAGAACAGTCCAAATTGATAAGGGAATAATTAATAAAATTAAATCAGGGCGTACAAGAGTGGAAAGGCTAACCCATAATCCTAATAAAAACCACAGCCAAATTTTGTTTTGATTTTTGGAAAATAACATTAGTGCAAGCATCCAAACTATGAGGCTGGGAGATACACTTTCAGCTAAAATCATGATACTGCCAAAAGACCACAAAGGTGCTATAGCATAAATTCCTGTACAAAGTAGAGCAATACCATAGTGAACTTTAATTTGACGCAGAATATAATAAAGAGGAAAAATAGTAAAGC
Source organism: Symploca sp. SIO2C1 (assembly GCA_010692635.1). Classification (GTDB taxonomy): domain Bacteria; phylum Cyanobacteriota; class Cyanobacteriia; order Cyanobacteriales; family Coleofasciculaceae; genus Caldora. The sequence continues at coordinate 19,763 of JAAHGL010000022.1, forward strand.
TATCAAAAATCGATTGAGCAATACGTAATGATTGTGGATCATCAGCTCCTAAAAGTGTCCAAAAGGTTAAAAATAAAGAGTAGCCAGGAGGATATTTATTTGTAGACCAACTTAAATTTAATAAGTCCTCCATTCCTTGCAAATAAATTGGACTAATTCCTCCAAAATAATTGATTTTAGCCCATTCAATATAAGAATCTTCTAAACCACCATGAATGAGAAAAAATTGGTAACGAACCCAAACCCCTAGTACTGTCACACTCAATAAAGCCACAGCTAGGAGAAAAGGGAAGCGTATTTCTGAAAGATTGGAGATAATCTTCCTTAAAAGTGGACGATGATTTACCACAACTAAACTCAATGATTTTTTACTTGATTCATGATGGCGTATGGATTATACTGCAATCTTGAGTGTAAGACAACATAGTATTTTTTTTCAGTAAGATACTGTTATATTAAGGAGCTTTGGTAATGTGTGGGATTTGCGGTCTTATCTATTCTGAGTTGGAACGACCCGTCGATCCTAAATTAGTTCATACAATGACAACGGCTATTACCCATCGAGGACCTGATGAAGAAGGGTATTATATCAAAGCTAATCTTGGTTTAGGTTCCCGTCGCCTCTCAATTATCGATCTTGAAGGAGGCAAACAACCTATCTACAATGAAGATAGAACAGTTTGTGTTGTTTTCAATGGTGAACTTTATAACTATCGAGAGCTAACTCATTCTTTAACTCGTTTGGGACATAATTTTTACAGTTCAACAGACACAGAAGTCCTAGTGCATGCTTATGAAGAATTTGGACTAGAGTTTCTTGAATATTTGAATGGGATGTTTGCTTTTGCTTTGTGGGATGAAAGAAAGCAAACCCTTGTCTTAGGTCGCGATCGCATGGGAATTAAGCCACTGTATTACACGACTTATGATGATGCTTTAATTTTTGGTTCTGAACTAAAAACCATTTTAAGCTATCCGAATATTCCCAGAAATATAGATTTAGTTGCACTAAATGAATACCTAAGTTTTGAATATATTCCTACTCCTCGAACTATATTTCAAAATATATTCAAGCTACCTCCTGGTCATGCTTTAAGCTTTTCATGTGGACAGATTAAAACCTGGAAGTACTGGGATGTTAACCTAATACGCAGTGAACAGATAAAACCCAAAACAGTTAAAGAATATGAAACAGAACTTTTAATTATTCTGAAAAAAGTAGTCCAAAAAGAAATGGTCAGTGATGTTCCCATTGGCGTGTTTTTAAGTGGAGGTATTGATTCAAGTGCTGTAGCAGCTTTAATGTCAGAAATATCTCCCGGTAATGTTAAAAGCTTCTCTATTCGTTTTGACGATCCCTCCTTTGATGAATCTACTTACGCTCATCAAGTTGCCCGCTATCTACAGACTGAACATTATGAGCTTACTCTAACTCCTCAAATAGTTTTAGAACTCGTCCCTCAAATTCCTAACTTTTTAGATGAACCATTAGGAGATTCTTCATTCATTCCAACTTTCCTACTTTCTCAGTTTACTAGCCATCATGTAAAAGTTGCATTAGGTGGTGACGGAGGTGATGAGCTATTTGCCGGATATTCTACCTTACAAGCTCATCGGCTTGTTGAGTACTATGAAGCATTACTACCAGGATTTATTCGGCATCAAATCATTCCTTACTTGGTTGATCAAATGCCAGTTTCTTTTGATAATATCAGCCTTGACTTTAAAATTCGTCGATTTATTTCAGGTCGAGGACTACCGCTAATGATTCGCCATAATCAATGGCTAGGCTCCTTTACAGTATCCCAAAAGAAAGAGCTGTTGCAAAGTTGGACACAATTTCTTGAAAAAGATACTTATGATACTGCTTATGGACATCAACAAAAATCTCAGGCTAAAGAAGCAATTAATCAACTATTATATTGTGATTTAAAGATGTATTTAGAAGGAGATATATTACCGAAGGTTGACCGTGCAAGTATGGCAAATTCGTTAGAAGTTAGAGTTCCTTTATTAAATCATACTCTAGTAGATTATGTTGCACAGATTCCTCACAATATGAAATTACATGGTTTAACAACAAAATATATATTACGCAGAGCTATGCGACAGTCAATTCCTCAAGAAATTATTAAAAGAAAGAAAAAAGGATTTAATATGCCTGTTGCTAAATGGTTCACTGGTGAGCTTCGTCCACTACTCCAAGATATGCTGTCTAAGACGCGATTAAGTAAAGAAGGTTTTTTCAATCCTATATATGTAGACAAACTACTACAAGACCATATGCAAGGAAGACAAGATCATCGTAAATTGCTATGGACTTTACTAGTATTTGAGCTATGGTATGAGCGCTGGGTAGAGAAAAATTAATCAAAAATTTAATTAGTAATCAGTGAGGTAAATTTATGACCTTTAATAAAGCCGACTTGCAGAAAGAACACTATGAAAAGATTTATGAAGATTATGACAAGAGCTACTATGATGCACCATCAATGGCATTTCGCCAAAAGTTTGTCTACGATATCATGTTTCAAGACTTAGATCTCAATAACAAAAATGTTGCTGATTTAGCCTCAGGTAGTGGATTCAACTCTTTAGCTGTAATGGAACGCTATCCAAAAGCTAGGCTAACTGGTTTTGACATTTCTTCTAAAGCTTGTAGAGGCTATCGACAAAATACTGGTTGTGATGCCTATGAAATTGATCTAACTAAATCAATTGATATTAGTCAGACTTTTGACATAGCAATGATCTTTGGTGGTATTCATCATTGTGTTTATGACTTAGATAGTACCTTTCGGAATATTGCATCAATCCTTAAACCTGGAGGAGTACTACTGATGTGGGAACCTAACAAGGAATGCTTCTTAGATAAAATACGAAGTTTTTGGTATCAAGCAGATAAATATTTTGAAGCTGATACAGAAGATTCTCTAGTTCATCAAGAACTCTTAAATTTAGCATCGAATTATTACTCTAGTATGGATGTTCATTATATGGGAGGTCCGGCTTATTTTTTAATTTTGAATAGCTTAGTTTTCAGGATTCCAATTGCAATTAAGCCAATAATTGCTCCACCCTTATTTCTAGCAGAACAGGTATATAACAAATTACCACATAAAATTTGGTTTCCTTACTTTATTGCTCGTTGGTCTAAAAAATAGTTAATACATACTTGACGATTGACTTATGTCGTGGCAATATGAAGCGCTAATCTAGTTAAATATTTGCAACATATGACTAACAACATTGGAATAGAAACTATCCAAGATTTTGGAGAACAATTTACAGCCTATTCAGAGATTTCCGGTTATTTTGCCAGTATTGAAATTCTCCAAGATGTCCTCGGTCCTTTGATGGAGGTATCAGATTTTCGCGATAGATCTGTAGTTGATTTAGGTTCAGGAAGTGGTAGATGGGTTAAAATTTTTAATCAATTAGGAGCTAGACAAATCACAGTTATTGAACCCTCAAATGCTATTGAAGTCTGTAAAAAAAATAATGCTGCTTTAGATAATGTCATTTATTACCAAACAACAGGAGACAAAATTCCTGATGGTATTTACGATATAGTTTATTCCTTTGGTGTTATTCATCATATTCCCGAACCAGATCCAGTAATGTCACGCATTTTTGAAGTTTTATCTCCAGGAGGAAAAGCAGTAATCTGGATTTATGGATGGGAAAATAATGAATTGTATTTAGCCTTAATCAATTTTTTACGGATTATTACAGTGAATATATCTCACAATAATCTTGATAAAATATCTGCATTAATGGTGAAGTTAGTACGTTTTTATAGTCGTTTAACACAATACTTTCCCTTGCCATTAAAAGATTATATGCAAACAGTAATTGACAAACTTAAAGACTACGATGTAAAGCATATAATCTACGATCAACTTAATCCTCATTATGCTAAATATTATCGCCGTCAGGAAGCTATAGATTTGTTAGAAAAGGTGGGCTTTGAAAACATAAAAGCTTACCATAAAAATAATTATAGTTGGACTATTTTGGGAGAGAAACCCAAATTGAAAAAATAATTTCGATTATTAGGTTAAACATTAGCATGAGGAATGAATAATTTGTAGTATAATCATACCTACAAAATAACCCTTTCTGTGGTTTAATTTTGGTGCTGCTGGTAAGCGATCACTTGTCATGTCAAACTCATCTCCTCCCGAACCACCATCATCTCGCAGAAAAATTCTGAACAAGGATGAGTGGATTGCGATTATTGTCGCCTTCACGACAATTGCCTTCATCTTCTCCTGGGTGCTGGGTAGAAAGAATGGGGGATTCAACTTAAAAGACTCTCAGTTTACCCTAAATTTGCCCAAGCCAGCTTCTGTACCCACAGCTACTGACGAGCAGATAGCATCACCTCCAACCATCCCTGGTTTGGATGGTGATAGTGAGCAGTTACCATCGTCTCAAGCAATTCCTGGTTTGGATGGTGATAGTGAGCAGTTACGCTCGTCTCAAGCAATTCCTGGTTTGGATGGTGATAGTGAGCAGTTACGCTCGTCTCAAGCAATTCTTGGTTTGGATAGTGATAGCCAACAGCTGGATGGTGAGCAGTTAGATAGTGAGCAATCGCCATCATCTCAAGCAACTGGTAGTCCAGATGATGACATGAAAGAGTTGCCATCCTCAGCAATAACTTCGAGTATCACTTCACAAGAATCTAGACTTTCGAGTGAAGAGGAAACGGCATCTCCTGAATCTACTACAGAATCCCCTGCCGCGATCGCACCGACAACATCGCCTACTACTAGCCCAACTCCCCTAGGAGAACCGATTGAGTTCTCTGATGTTCCTGAAGAGCACTGGGCAAATCGTTTTATTCTGGTTCTCTCTGCACAGCAGATTATCGCTGGTTTCCCTGGTGGTAAATTTCTCCCGAATAAACCAGTGACACGAGCAGAGTTAGCAGCTCTCATCCAAAACGTATTTGAGAAAGACAATACTAAGGACGCGATCGCTTTTAATGATATACCAGCCGACTACTGGGCAAATCCCGCGATCGATGAAGCTGTTAAAACTGGGTTTATGAAGGGGTATCCAGGAGAAATCTTCCGTCCTAGTGAGAAAGTCCCTCGTGTGCAAGTTTTAGTTGCTCTAGCTAGTGGACTAGATACTACCCCTCCATCTACACCAGACAAAACTGTAGATATCTACCAAGATAAAGAGCAGATACCTAAATGGGCAATAGAGAAAGTGGCAACTGCCACTGAATCAGGTTTGGTTGTGAACTATCCGGAACCGGAATTGTTGAATCCTAATAAACCAGCTACTCGGGCCGAAGTAGCTGCTATGATTTATCAAGCTTTGGTTATTTCCGGACAAGCAGAAGAGTTCTCTTCTGAATATATTATTCCTCCTACTACCCAAAATTCTCCCTGAGGTCGAGAGATATCCCTCTGCTGTAACTTTCCGAAATTCTGACGAAATTAGGTCATTACAGCCAACGAAACCTAATATTGCATCAATGAATATCGGTCGGATAATCTGTATGAACTGCTTCCAACTTCATCAGAATCCTCGGTTTTAGTTTCTCAAACTCTTTCTTCAGAATCTTTTTACTCGCCTGTGGTTGGGAAGTTGAAACTATTGTCTGACTAGTATTTGCCCAGTCGGTCAACATTTTGCACTGGTTAGGAGCAATGGTTGCAGTCATGACATTAGCACAGTGTTGTGGTTCTGAGAGGGCAAAGAACAAGATGCGGTAACATCCAGCTTCTCCCAAAAGCCTAGTTACTTTCTGACCTAGAGTTGTTTTGAGATCCAGGTAGCAAGGAAGCCAACGCGCACCATATTCCTGGTTATGCAAGGCAGTAATCCATAGCACCATGGGATGGGGTGAAGTCAAAAACAGGAAGTAGTTGTAGCGCATACTAACCAAACGGTTCTGAATATCCTGCTTTGATAACATAACCCAGAGGGTACCTAAAGCTTCTCGACTCGTGTGAATGATATGGGGAAAAACAATTTTTGATAGGGGTTTATCCTTAGGCCAGGAAGCGCGGCGACAAATTTCATCTGCTGTGGGAGCACGCCTCGATTTCGGTTCTAATTGTACCAGTCCATGATTAGCTCGACCCAAGTTGCTACCTACAGGTCGCCCCTCTCCCAATTCCTGCTCTAAAGGTTCTAATGTCTTCAGTATTTCTCCAGCACTTTGAGGACGATCGCCAGGCTCTTTTGCCATGCATTGCATGACGAGCTCCTCTAACGCCTTCGGTAATTTCAAGTCTGGGTTAATCGAGTGGAAGGATTTAGGGGAGACATAGTGATGAGCTTTGTACCAACCGCCGAAGGAACGGGTTTCTGACAAAATAGGCATTTCGCCACTCAACATCTCAAACATCATCACACCGAAGCTGTAGATGTCAGAGCGTCGATCAAGTTCTTTTCCTTCCATCTGTTCTGGGGAACAATAAGCGAGAGTGCCCATAAAAGACTGAGTTTGAGCAACGTCAGACTGGAGGAGCTTGGCAATCCCAAAGTCAAGAATTTTGACCAATTCACCGAAAGAGGTATCTTGAATGATCAAAATATTACTGGGTTTAATATCTCGATGAATTATTGGGCAGAGTTCACCTTTAACTAGGATGCCTTTGTGAGCACATTGCAGTCCTAGACAGATTTGGCGCGTTATATTGAAAAACCTAGTTAAACTGAGGTGCTGTGGTCGAATGAGGTCGCTTAAACTCTCTCCTTCTAAGTATTCCATAACATAGAAGGAAACGTCGTTTTCATCTGCGCCAAAGTCCCTAACTCGTACAATGTGATTACTTTTTTCACCAAGTAAGGCACAGATGGTTGCTTCCCGCTCAAAGCGCTCGCGCATTCTCTGATTGAGCAATGTCTGGGCAATAAACTTGACGGCAACAATCACCTCTCCCAGTAGCATATCTTTGGCTTGATACACCCGACCCATAGCACCTTGACCTATCAACTTTACGAGTTGATAGCGATTGGCGAGTAAGCGACCAATATAAGGGTCAGTCGTCATGATGAATGTTCTACCAGCTTGGAGCAGTTGTGGGATATACCTAGTTATCAGTTTCGCTTATAGTGCCGTTTGGGTAGTGAGCTACAAAAAAACTTAACTTTAATTACCTAGCATTTGTTTCTGTCCTCATTTAAGCCGTTTTTCCAGAATCATACTGCCTCTTTTAGAGTTAATTTGCCAATAAAATCAACCGAAATTGTACTGCTAATATTATAACGATGTAAACAACTCTCTATTTTCAGCCATTATAGGAGTTTGTAAAATAGAGCTAGTCAATTGAGTTAACTCACCCAAATATCTAAATTCAAGCATAATATTTTTAAACATAATTTTATTGTGTTTGGCGCTCTAGAGTTGCCTCCATTGTGCTAGTGAGGTAGTGACCGGCCATGATGCTACTAGTCAGGTAATAAGTGTTATCATCAAGTTTGTGACGTGTCTCAAAGCCACTGCGTCGTTGGCGATCGCCTAAAACCCAGTAGCGTTGAATAATTGATTCTGGAGTTACCCAACCTTCACCCTCAACACGACCTAAAACACTGTGCTGTAAAACAAAAGTGTATTGTCGCTCTCCAATATCAAGATGACCCCGATATTGAAAAGAAATATCATCACGCTCACTTTTAGGGAATACCAACTTTGTGACCATCGTGAACCAGTTGTCTTGACCCCAGGCAATAATTGTTTTACCTCTAACTATAATTGGCATCCCATTTCTCTCTAGCCAACTTCCCTGGAGTGTCCAGCGTCCTGCCTCCATTAAAAAGGTATGATGATCAGCCACAGTGTTACCCTTCGCCTATTATCTAACATTCTTTCATTGTCCTCACTAAAGGTTAGTAATTAGCATAGCTACACCGAATACCAAACTGGTCTAGATGAGGAAAAAATAAGTTAAGTTTACGTATAAGTATAACCGGAGTATTACAGAGTACCAGTAAGTTACTCTAACAGCAAGAACTCAGAGGACAATGAAGATTCCCTAGTTCCCTGGCTGCACTTGCTCCAGTAACTTGAGGCAGATTGCCAGGTATACCTAGAAAGCGCCAATGAGCCAAAACTGCAAAAGCGATTGCCTCTTTGAAGTCTCCGTTTACTCCAACCTCATCAGTGGTTAATACTTGTACGGGTGCTAAGAGAGTTTGCAGACGCTCCTTCAAATAGAGATTACGACTACCACCACCACATAAGAGAACCTCGTCCGGCATCTGGGGCAAAAAATGACGGTAGCTATCTACAATTGAGGCAGCTGTTAGTTCGGTTAGCGTTGCTAGCATGTCAGCAGTGCTTAGATTATAACTGGAACCCATTGCCAAGCACTGATTTAGGTAGTCAGCACTAAATAACTCTCGTCCCGTAGATTTGGGTGGCGGTAGCTGGAAGAAATCTTGGCTGAGTAGTAATTCTACCAAAGCATCCGACTTAATTCCACTAGCAGCCCAACTACCATCTCGATCATAGGTTTGCCTACCATTAGTGAAATGCTCTACGGCTAAATCTAATAGTGCATTACCAGGACCAGTATCCCAGCCACATACTAATTCTGTCCAGTTACCTTGAGATGCTGGTAGGTAAGTAACATTACCAATGCCACCAATATTTTGGATACATCGGTGCTTCGTCGGATGACTTAGTAAATAAGCATCTACTTTTGGTACCAGTGGAGCCCCCTGTCCCCCAGCTGCAATGTCAGCAGCCCGGAAATTGCTAACAGTTTTGATTCCAGTTAGTTGAGCAATTACTTCTCCTCGTCCTAACTGGAGACTGTATCCTAAAGCGTTCGTCAATAAACCGGGTTGCTTTTGGGGAAATACTGATATTTCGCTGTTGTTCTCACGAGAAACCGGGTTTCTGAGAACATTAGAGTTAATTGGCGGCTGGTGGTAGACAGTTTGTCCGTGAGAGCCAATTAAATCAGCAGGAGAGTTGCCTACCTGAATTTCTTGGGCAGCCTGAGCAAATTGTAAAGCGATCGCATCATCCAGTGTGGCTAACTCTACCATTGAGATAGCTTTACCTGCACAGACTTCCAGAATTTGCTCTCTTAGTGTTTTGGGGTAGGGATAAGTGGCACTAGCTACTAGTTCAACCTTTAAATCCACATCAGTACCAGCAATCTCTACTAATGCAGCATCAATACCATCTACCGATGTACCACTTATTAAACCAATTACACGGGTAACATGCTCTTCTTGAGAGGATAATCCATACTCATTACTCATTACTCATTACTCTTGAGAAACTAGGGAATTGGGAATTGGGAATTGGGAATTGGGAAAGATATTGTTTCTCTTATTCGTAGGGAAAACTCTTGTTCCTCCTGCCCTCTGCCTCCTGCCTTCTAATGCTCATTACTCCTTCCTGACCAGATTTTATAACTTAAGCGTGAAAAGTCAGAACCTTAACGCAGAAGTGCTCTCCAAGTCGCAGGACCGACAACTCCATCTGGTTCCAAGCGGAAGTTACTTTGAGCTGCTTTAACCGCTGCTAATGTTTCTGAGCCAAAAACCCCATCCGCTTCTCCCTGCAAAAACCCAAGGGATCTGAGCCGATCTTGCAACCGTGATATAGCTGAACCTCGCATACCTTCTTTGAGAATTGGTAAATCAATAGATGTGGGCTGAGGGTTCGCCGCTGTCTGCGAGATGGTAGCGGAGTTGTTCTGAGCAGGACTATTCCTTTTAGGGGTTGTTTGCAATGCACTAGGAATGGGGAAAGAAGATGCGGAGTTATCTGAGGAAGTAGCAGCAGGTAAAGTAGGTCTTGCTGGATTATTAGGAATGAGGGGAGGGGGATTCAGATTGGTTGGGTTATTGGGAGTAATGGGAGTAGAGTTTACAGCCGATGGTGTACTGGGAAACAAATGATCCCAAGTAGTAGGACCGGTGATACCATCGACAGTGATACCTGCTGTTTGCTGGAATAAAGAGACGGCGCTTGCGGTACTTTCGGCATAGATACCATCTACAGCACCAGTGTAGTAGCCCAAAAGCTGGAGAGCTGCCTGAAGTTCAGCGACAGCCTTGCCTTCACTGCCGATGCTTAGAATTGGTCTAGTAACTGTTGCTACTGATATTCCCTGAGCAATTATCGTTGTGGCTACCTCCGTTTCAGCTGCAACTACTGGTTTTGCCAAGATTAAGGTAAGTCCACTCAACAAGCTCCAACAGACTAAACAGCTAGTATTCGCTAAACTCAGCATCATACTTTTAGCCATAAGCACAAGTCTGCTCTATTTTATAGCAATTTACTGCACAATTATTGGTAGAATTAAGTTTACCGAGGACTAAACTCAATGACATCTTCCCTAATGGTGACATCATAGCTGCCGAAAAAACCCTGTCCGAGGAGTCCAATATCCAGGAATTCGTTGATAGTCACGACAATATTGTTTGCCTCAACTCCTCCTGCTGCGACGGAGTTCACACGACCAAAGGCAACTGGTACTAAGCCACCAGCTGTTTCTGAAATCCCAACCCCCTCCTTTTTGACTTTTAAAGCAGCTGCCATCTGAGGAGTGATTGCTACCCCAGAAGCACCGGTATCAAACAACATTTCAAAGGTTTTTGTGCCATTAAAAGTCACATCAACTACAGGAATGTTGGCTACTCTACGTTTGATCGGAACTTGTAGCTCCCCAGTTCCGGGTTGTCCGATACCACAAAGTTCCCCAAGGTCGATGACATTACCGTTGTCATCGGTCATAAAACATGGTATTCCTTCTTGGGAATGGGCAACTGTAGGAATCAAGGAAATTCCTGCGATCGCAATTAACCCCGTCAGTAATTTTTTTGGTAAATACTGTTTCACTGATATAGCTCAATTTGTATAGGAATACAGTCAACTACAAGTTGAAGTTGGAATATTCCGGATTTCCTACTCAATTGTTCCTACCACGGTTCAAACCATGCGCAACATAATTTCAAATTTCTTTACCTCAGCAAAGGATCAACTTCCAAATTACCGTTTGGCCACAACACTACCCGAAACTGAGCAAGGGGTTCTTTGGGTACTAATCCTTCAGTACCAATACCAGCTGCTTCTGGTTTGAGCAGCTCTTCTAGGGGTGTTTCTTCAATATAATCCCAACCTGATTGATTCGTTGGCTCATAGTCAGCAATGACCCCATCTTCAGTAACACCAACTCGATAAGCTAGTTCCCTTTGGGCAAGCTTACTTCCTTCCCAGCGATTGCGAAGGGTTTCTGTTAGTTGCTCATCCAAATCACTAATCAACTCAGAGTCAGTCATTTCTGGTCCTAAACCTGGTTCACCCTTATAACCGAGCCAGGGACTTACTTCCAGGATACCAGTATTATTAAACACCACTCGGAATGAAGCTAGTGGTTCATTATTGTCGGCAGTGGGGGTGTAGAGTAACTCAGGTAGGGGAGTTTCGTCCGCCGCATCAATATCTGTATCATCATTGGCTGGTTTGTAGCCAACAATTTCTCCATCCTTGCCCACGCTAACGCGATAGGACAAATTTTGCTCCAACTCTCCTCGATTCTCCCAAGCTTGATTAACTTTTTTGTAAAGAGACCGCTCCAAAAAACGCACCTCAGTCGGCTCAGTTATCTCCGATTGGAGGGCCTCCTCTAGTTCAGTGGTGGTGGGGGGAGTCGGAGAAGGTTCGGTTGCCTGCTCTTCACTAGTGTTTTCACTAGAGGTTTCCTCGGTGGTTGCTGGTTTAGGTTCCGGCATCTCTGGAATAGGCACGAAGAATAAAGCAACTGCTGCTAATACCAAACTAGTCATTCCCAGTGCTACTGGTGCCGCTCGTTCTGCCACGGGTATTTCAGCTTTGCGATAGCGCCTGGAGACTGGCTCTATTCCCACATAAATATCTGGTAGGGTGCGCCCATCTGCCAGAAACTGATCTATTGCCTCCACCAAGTCGAACAGCTGTACTGTTGTTAAATCAATCTTTAGTGATTTTCCTGGCTCCTTCTGAGCAGAAGACGTTTCTGAAGCCAGATCTACACCAGAGCTAGCAAGAGGAGCCTCAGCAGTCGCTAGCTGTGTTAATCGGTGCAAGTTCTTCTCCTCAGCTTTCTCCAATTGCACCATTACTGACTTATCCCCATCTAGTTTTGGATGGGACACTTGACTCAAACATTCCTGAGCATAGCGACTAACAGCACTCACCAGACTTTCAAAAAAGTCTCGCCCTCCCTCAAGAAGGTACTCCTGATTAGGAAAATGGCATTGTGCATTGACCAGAATAGTCATCAAGGGTCTAGGATCAAGCTGACCATTAGGTGTAGCATTAGGGTCGCTCAAGCCTTCTAGGATAAGCGTGCAGTTAGGTAGACTATACTGGCGTCGAATTGTCATCAGATCTTTTTACTGAAGACTCCCATTACAACTAATTACTAGGTTAACGCGACAGGAAAGTGGGGGAGTGTATATCACCTTCCAGTAAGCACAATCGCCTATATTCATCTTACTTGCTAAATGCATCTAAACTTCTCCATCAAATAGGCTAGACCAAAATCGCTGCATCCCAGAAGTTCCAGTACAAAACAGCAGCTTACTCAACAATAAGAGTGCCAACTCATTTAACTTCTCGTCAGAAGAACTGTAAGTAGCCACTTTCGCTCGGCGCGGATTCATACGGCTACGGAAATGAGCCCGGAATCTTTCGAGATACTCAGACAAGCGAAAATGGTTGTCGAGGGGAATCTGCTTTTCGTTCAATTGTTGATCAGCTAGTAGCAGCTGCCGAATCAAAACAGTCATTCTGCGTGCTAGATGACAGGAAATGAGCACTAACGCCTTTGCTTGCTCCAGTTCTAAGGGATTGCGACTGTAGGAGCGCCGCCAAGGATTACTACAGCGCAGACGCCACAGAACAACACGATTTTTGATAATGTCCTGGAGTTCTAGCTCCTTGGCTACCAACAGCATCTCTTCAGAACCCCCCAGTTCCAAAGATTCAATCGCGAGTAGCATCAGATCAATCTGCTGCCGAGTTCGTGGTGGACAATACTGCTCTGAGAGCGCTGGGTCAGCTAAACTATCCAGGATCATTGGTTTTGACTCGGCAGGAGGACTATTGGTCAGCATTAAACTCACAGGTTGATTCATTAGGGATTTTGTTTGTACTGGCTTCTCTCAAGAAAATGTCCAGTGGATCGGGAGGATGTAAACTAACTTAATTGTGACATTGGCTTTTCCAGTTTTTGATGTTACCTAATGTAAAACAGCACAGAAAGTGAGTTCTACCTGTCGATGGATTTAAAGTCTTTAATTCGAGATATCCCGGACTTTCCCAAACCAGGAATTGTGTTTCGAGACATCACTACCCTACTAAGCAATCCCGAAGGACTGCGCTACACCATTGATATTCTTGCCCAAAATTGTCAAGATGCAGGACTAAGAGCTGATTACGTGGTAGGAATCGAATCCCGTGGTTTTATTTTTGGTGTCCCCTTGGCCTACCAAATAGGAGCTGGGTTTATCCCTGTCCGTAAACCAGGCAAGTTACCAGCAGCAGTACAAAGAGTTGAATATCAATTGGAGTATGGCACAGACCAGGTAGAAATGCATCAAGATGCTTTTCAAGCTGGTAGTCGGGTTTTGATTGTGGATGATTTAATGGCTACAGGAGGTACTGCAGCGGCTACAGCTAAGTTAGTACAACAAACTGGCGGTGAACTAGTAGGCTTCGGCTTTATCATTGAGCTACCAGAGTTGGGAGGACGCCAGAAGTTGCCGGAAGTACCAATCATTACATTGATTGAATATTAGTCATTGGTAATTGGTCATTAGTCATTAGTACAAAGGACAAACAACAAATAACAAACAACAAATAACAAATGACAAATAAAACTTGGAATTGGCTAAAAATGTTGGTCACTAGTGAGACGTTTCTTTATGTGATGAAGCGTCTATTACAAGGACTGTTGACCTTATTGTTAGCCTCTGCTCTGAGTTTTTTGATTATTCAATTTGCACCGGGAGATTATCTAGATACCCTCAGGCAGAATCCTAAAATTTCCCCTGAACGCATCGAAGAGCTAAAACAGCAATTTGGTCTAGATCAGCCAGGATACATCCAATATTGGCGCTGGCTAGGGCGAGTAGTCACTAAATTTGACTTTGGTACCAGCTTTGTCTATTTTCGACCCGTGTCAGAGTTGCTGGTAGAGCGGATGGGGGCAACTTTACTGCTGGCAATTTCTTCGATTATTGTCACTTGGGCGATCGCTATTCCTTTAGGAATTATTGCTGCAGTTAAGCAAAATCGTGCTACTGACCGCATTTTGCAAGTAATGAGCTACACAGGTCAAGGTTTTCCTAGCTTTATCACTGCTCTGGTGCTACTCATCCTGGCTCAAAATCTTTCCCCTCTCTTTCCTGTAGGGGGCATGACTAGTATTAATCACGCCGATTTATCCTCTCTAGGCAAGGTTTTGGATATTGCTTGGCATATGATTTTACCAACAATTGCTCTTTCTATCACTAGCTTTGCTGGTTTACAGCGAATTACTAGAGGACAATTGCTAGAAGTGCTGCGTCAAGACTACATTCAAACTGCTCGCGCCAAAGGACTTCCAGAAAATAGAGTCCTCTATATCCATGCTCTGCGCAACGCCATTAATCCTTTAATTACTATTCTCGGCTTTGAATTTGCTAGTTTACTCAGTGGCTCGTTTATCGCTGAATATTTCTTTAATTGGCCTGGTTTAGGGCGTCTAATTTTGCAAGCAGTGACTGCTCAAGATATTTATTTAGTGATGGCAAGTTTGATGATGGGGGCTCTGATGTTGATTGTGGGGAATTTGTTAGCAGACTTATTACTCAAAGTAGTTGACCCCCGGATTCGTCTGGAAGATCTTAAATAGAGTTTGATAAATTCAGCTAATAGCTAATGGATAATTGATAATTGATAATTGATAATTGATAATTGATAATTGTCAATTATCCATTGGTAAACTGTTCACTGGTTAGTGTGAATAATTATGGTTATGCATCCTCAACTAGAGCAAGTATTTGACCAAGGTCGAGTTCTGAAAGTCATTAGCGGCTTGAATAACTTTGACCCCAAGCGCGTTGCTGCCACCGTCAAGGCAGCTGACAGAGGTGGTGCTAGTTTCGTAGATATCGCTGCTGCTCCAGCTTTGGTAAGATTAGCGCGAGAGTTGACTAATTTACCTATTTGTGTATCAGCAGTAGAACCAAAGCAATTTGCGATCGCTGTTGAAGCTGGTGCTGATCTAATCGAAATTGGTAACTTTGATAGCTTTTACGCTCAGGGACGGCGGTTTGAAGCAGAAGAAGTGCTGGCATTGACTAAGGAAACGCGATCGCTTCTACCGAAAATCACCCTATCTGTTACCGTTCCCCACATTCTAGAGCTAGATCAGCAAGTGCAACTAGCTGAAGAATTGGTGCAAGCAGGTGCTGACATGATCCAAACAGAAGGTGGTACTAGTAGCAAGCCCAGCTCAGCTGGAACATTGGGTTTAATTGAAAAAGCTGCACCTACCTTAGCCGCAGCTTATGAAATTTCCCGTGTTGTTACTGTGCCAGTACTATGTGCTTCTGGTTTGTCGAATGTGACAGCACCAATGGCAATTGCTGCTGGTGCCAAAGGTGTTGGTGTCGGTTCTGCCATCAATCAATTGGATAATGAAGTGGCAATGGTTGCTGCTGTTCGTAGCTTAGTGGAAGCTTTAGCAACAGTTCCCTACAACCGCATCCGCGTATAAAAGATTATCTCAAAAGTCCCTATGCTGAAGGGGTGACAAAGGGTGAGGTGAAAAAAGGTGTGGGAGAGCTTTTTTGAGTAATGAGTAATGAGTAATGAGTAATGAGGGTCGAAACTTTTGTCAAATCCTCTTTCCTTCTACCTCCTAGCTCCTCAGGAGCCTCCTGCCTCTCAACTTGGAATTATTGACTCTAAGCAGAAGGCGGGTGTTTTTGGGTAAAAACAGAGTTGAAAATTCAGTGTCCATCCACTTAAAAAATTATCCCGGTTGGGCGATTTTCTCTCTAGCTGTCAATGGGCTGCTGGTACTGGGGATCGCTTGGTTGCTCCTGCGGGAGTATCATTTGTCTGCGTCTTCAACTGTCAGTTCTTCTGCTGCGACTGCTCACTTAGCTGAACCGAAGCCAACATCTAAACCCAAGCCACAATTGGGAGTTCGCCACAAACTGAATTACCAGCAGTGGGTAGAGTTATTAGCTCACGAAGCTCAAGCCGTAAGAAACCAACAGCCGGAACATTTAACCATACTGGCGGGAGATTCCTTGAGTCTCTGGTTCCCTCCTGAATTATTAACCTCAGAAACAACCTGGCTCAATCAGGGAATTTCTGGGGAAACTTCAGCTGGATTGCTCAATCGCATAGATTTGTTGGATGATACCTATCCCAGTGTCGTTTTTGTGATGATCGGTATCAACGATTTAATTCGGGGAGTGGCAGGGGAAACCATAGTAGCAAACCAACAGCTGACAATTCGTCACTTGCGTCAAGCTCACCCCCAAGCTCAAGTAGTTGTCCAGTCAATTTTGCCCCACAGTGCAGAAAAAGCAACTTGGGAAGGACGCGATCGCCTTTTATCTATTCCTAATAGGAATATCCAGGAAATTAACGAGCAGCTTAAAGAGATTGCTCAAATTGAAGGAGCTATCTATCTAGAACTCTATCCTCTTTTTGCTGACAGTGATGGTACCCTCAAAACGGAGCTCAGTACCGATGGCTTACACCTCAATCAACAAGGTTATCAGGTTTGGAGCTATGCTCTACAAGTCCTCAATCAGGTTTTATTGGACAGTGAACAGTTATCATTAAACTGAATTTAGAATTTAGAATTTAGAATTTAGAATTTAGAATTTATTTTCGGCGAAAACAAACACACTTAATCCTGGATTTCACTTTAACTCACATCTTGCACTATGCATCATAAATACTTAGGGTTTGCTGAATAAGTAGTCAGGAGTCAGGAGTCAGGAGTCAGGAGTCAGGAGAATAGGAGTTTAGGAGTTTAGAATAGTCTTTAAAGGGGATTATGGGTTAAGAAGATGCAAGGTTTTTGAACTAAAAGATACCATTTCCTTGCACTTGGGCTCGAAAAAAATGATTGAAAGCCTTTTCTAGCAGAGCTTCCAGACTTATACAGCAAGCCCTACTTAATAACCGAAAAAAGAACAATCAATTTCAGTACTGAAACCGTCCAATCTTATCACTGCTGCCTGCTCCTAAGTTCCCCTCCAAGGAGGGGTTAGGGGTGGGTTGCTCCCTACCTTCACAGCTCAATTTTCTCTATTGCGTGCAAGATCTCAGTTTATACCAAATCCGGTTATTGTGGGGTACTTATCAAAATCCCCAAATCTTTTCCAGACAAAGGCTTTGATTTTTTTTAATAGACCCTTGGTAAAGCGGATTTGGTATTAAGTTGACACCAATGGTAGTTGAATCCCTACTCCAAGCTCCCCTGCCTTCACTGGGATAATAGTAAATCCCCATACACAGATTCAACAGTACGTACTTCTTCAGAAACCTCAGCATCTAAACTCCTCAGGCGCTTTAATTCTGCTTCTTGGTTAATTTCCTGGGATTCCTTCTGCTTGAGCAAATTATCCAATTCTGCTTTCCGAGATTGAATATCATCATTAATCCGCTTGCTAACTTCCTGCTCGTAAGCCTGAAAACAATCTTTGACCCCTTGATGAATTGTCTCCCATTGCTCGTTTGCTAGCTGAGGCAGGTATTTAATAAATTCCTTTTTAGTGGCTTTAATCAATTCTTTACGAGCTTGATCTACTTGTAGGGCTCCAATACCTAAGCCCATCAAAGCAAAACCCAATGGACCAAAAAACATACCAGTAAAAATTACTAAAAAACTACTGATACCAATTACAGCAAACCAATTAACTAAGATATTTTTCCAATCGAAGCCTGCACCAGCCAAAACTACACCAGCTACATTACCGGAAGCTAAGGATAAAAAGCCCATTGCCCAACTAGCCCAAGCTGGTGAATTTTCTTCTTGATCTATATTTGCCCTGGGATGTAACTTTTGTCCAATTAACTTCTCTGTCATGGAATCTGCTACCTGACTATAGGTTGCACCATAACTAGCAGCACTTTTAGCTAGTTGGGAAAAGGCTTCCGTGATTTTTCTTTCAGCAGTCAATTCCCAAGCGGCAACTTTATCATTGAGATACTGCTCAAACGCTTTCTGGAAAGCAGCATTAAACTCATCTCGCTTCCCTTGTTGCAGAGAATCCCAAAATCCCATGTCAGGCTGATAGCGCAGAAAATCCGATTCAAAAGTATCGCCTAAATTTAAAATGTATTCTCGGAAAGAATCGGCAATAGCTTTGGCTTGGCGATCGCGAGTGGTGATAATCTCTTGAGTAAATTGATTGCAGATCTCATTGAGCTTGGTAAATTCTGGTTCAACGGAACTAATTCGTTGCTTCAACTCATTGGCATCCTCCTCCAGCAAGGGAATGCGCCGTTCAATTGCTTCATGAACGCGATTGTAGCTTAGCCGTGCAATAGTCCTTGCTTGTCGCATTTCGGCAACAGCTCGTTCTTGGGTTAAAAAAGTATTTAGTGCTCCGATAAATTCTGGAAAACCAGTCCCCGCTAAGGAAGCCTCCGGGTTTTTCACCCGCAGGCGCAGAGCCATTAGGGAGGAAATCTCAAATACTCTTTCTTCGTAAATATCCTGTCCATTCACCCAACAATATTCAGCTAAGTTGGATTGGAAAACTTTACGCAGTTTCTCTTCTGCTACTGTTAGTTCTTCGGTATCATCAGGGTCAATTAGTCCCTTACGGATTTCGTCCCAAGCGTTGATGAGAAAGAAAACACTCAACCCGCGACCTTTGATATAATTGTCCAGATAGCGGCGTTCTTCGAGAGTACAAGGCTGAGTTGCTCTAAGGACAAAGAGGATCGCATGGCAATTATTAATATAACTCAGAGAAAGTTCGTTCCGCGCTTCGGTATCATTTAATCCAGGACTATCAACAATTTCAATACCCTTTTCCAGTAAGGGTAAGGGATACTCCACTACAGCATAGTCAACGTCAGGAAATGCTTGCCTTTGCTCCTGTTCTAATTGCTTGGCTTCGGCGGGGTCAATGGTATAGTTTTGCTTAAAGCTCTGAAAATCTAGTTGTTGAGGAGTTTTACCATCTTTAAAGTAAATAGTGACTTGCTTTTGAGAGCCATAGCGTAACACTGTAAGTAAGGCAGTGCAGGGATTAACATCACTAGGTAATAAATTTTCGCCGATTAAAGCATTGAGGAAAGTACTTTTACCTCGCTTCATGTCCCCTAAAACCAACAGTCGGAATACTCCCTGACGCAAGTTTTGGCTAGCTAAACTCAAATCTTCTATTTCTGTTGCTAAACCAAGCTCTCCGGAACTATCCTTACCTGCTAATTCGGCTTCCGTGAGTATATCAGCCATCTTACCCAGACAACTAGCCACCTGAGAGCGCACTTGAGCAACTCTTGCCAAATCTTGAAGGAAGTTGTCGGTTTTCATGAAGCATACCCCTAGCACTGCAATTGGTTAATATAGTCAGCTACAAACTGAAGCCACAGCATTCCGGATACTTGGCAGTATATTGTGGATTTGAGCGAACGGTGAGTAATATCTGTTGACCTTCAAAAAAAGCAGCTTGTTCTTAATAGACAAGCTGCCTTGGGTGTTTATCCTAATGCTAGGAAGCGGTGGGGATTACATCATGCCCATGCCACCCATGCCGCCCATGCCACCCATGCCGCCCATGCCGCCCATGCCGCCCATGCCGCCCATGCCGCCCATATCGGGAGCAGCAGCTTTCTTCTCAGGCTTCTCAACAACTAGGGCTTCTGTTGTTAAAACCATCCCAGCAATGGAACCTGCATTCTGGATAGCTGAGCGCACAACTTTTGCTGGGTCGATAATACCAGCCGCAATCAAATCTTCAAACTCGTTGGTGGCAGCATTATAGCCAATATTGGCATCACCATGGCGCACTTTTTCAACAATCACAGAACCTTCAGCACCAGCATTATCTGCCATTTGACGTAGGGGTGCTTCTAGTGCTTTGGTGAAGATATCAGCGCCGATTTTCTCTTCTTCATCTAAACTATCTTTAATTGCGGTAATCTTGTCGGACAACCGAATCAAGGTTGTACCACCACCAGCAACAATACCTTCTTCTACAGCTGCTTTAGTAGCATTGAGAGCATCTTCAATCCGCAGCTTACGATCTTTAAGTTCAGTTTCAGTAGCTGCACCAACTTTGATCACTGCCACACCACCAGCTAATTTCGCAATCCGCTCTTGCAGTTTTTCTTTATCGTAGTCGGAGTCGGTTTCTTCGAGTTGCTTGCGAATTTGGGCAACTCGCTTCTCTACATCTGCTGTGGTGGCGCCACCAGCAACAATAGTAGTAGAGTCTTTATCAATAGTGACTTTTGTCGCAGTTCCCAGCATATCCAAAGAAGCTGCATCAAGACTCAAACCAATGTCTTCAGAAATTACTTGACCCCCGGTAAGTACCGCAATGTCTTGTAACATTTGCTTGCGGCGATCCCCAAAGCCAGGAGCTTTGACTGCAGCAGCATTCAAGACACCCCGTGCTTTATTTACCACCAAAGTTGCTAAAGCTTCCCCATCCAAATCTTCGGCAATGATCAACAGGGGTTGACTGGCGCGAGCAACTTTCTCTAAGATGGGCACCAAATCCTGGATAACGCTGATCTTTTTATCGGTAATCAGGATACGGGGATTCTCATATTCCACCGTCATCCGTTCGTTATCAGTAACAAAGTAAGGAGAAATATAGCCCCGATCAATCTGCATCCCTTCAACTACATCTAGTTCAGTAGAGAGGGACTTTGATTCTTCAACAGTGATGACGCCGTCTTTGGTAACTTTGTCCATCGCTTGGGCAATCATTTCACCCACTTCTTCATCGTTACCAGCAGAAACTGTGGCTACTTGAGCAATTGCTTCCCCAGCAACTGGTTTTGCCATTGCCTCCATCTCTTTTACTAGATGGGCGACAGTTTTTTCGATACCTCGGCGCACAGCTACAGGATTTGCACCAGCAGCCACATTTTTCAAGCCTTCACGAATTAGTGCTTGGGCAATAACTGTAGCAGTGGTAGTGCCATCACCAGCGATGTCTTTGGTTTTAGAAGCAACTTCCTGGATTAAGCGAGCGCCAGTGTTTTCTAAAGGATCTTCCAGTTCAATGTCTTTGGCAACAGTGATACCATCGTTGACAATCTGGGGGGCTCCAAATTGCTTTTCTAACAGAACGTTACGACCTTTAGGACCAAGGGTAATACGAACTGCATCAGCAAGAGCGTTGACACCTCGCTCTAGAGATCTTCTTGATTCTTCATTAAATGAAACTATTTTTGCCATTTCTGGTGCTTAGTCTGAATCGTCATTAGCAAATTTAGCACTCTTGACTGGAGAGTGCTAATTGGAATTTGGTTCGGATATCACCCCCTTGTGGGGGCAGGGCTGTTTCATTCCTCACGTAAAATCAAGTTATGGGGAGACAGGGAATTAGGGAAGTGGGGAATTGGGGAAGTCTCACCTTAATGGGTGCGGCTACGGGGTGAGGTGAAAAAAGGTGTGGGAGAGCTTTTTTGAGTAATGAGTAATGAGTAATGAGTAATGAGGGTCGAAACTTTTGTCAAATCCTCTTTCCTTCTACCTCCTACCTCCTCCGGAGCCTCGGAGCCTCCTGCCTCGGAGCCTCCTGCCTCATGTTTCTTCAAAGCCACTGTAAATTTCACCTCACCCGCGGCTACGTGATTAATGGGAGACACTTTATCTAGCAAGGGCTTCAGCCATTATAGTAGGATTGCTATACTTTGTTCTCCCAAATTCCCTACCTCCGTAAAAACCTACAATTCTAGACTTTTCCTAAGAATGAAACAGCCCTGCTTGTGGGGGTGAACAGGGCTAATTTAGTGACATTCTCTCACTGTTGAATCCTGCTGTGATCAAAGCTACTTTTCACAAATTTTTCACATTTCCTTTATACTCTTAATGTTTAAGGTGACATCTACCGAATACCTACATCACATGAATAACTCCAAAATAGAAAATGAAACTATTGAATTAAATCAAGTTACTAGTCGAACTCATATAAATGTAATGGAATCGCTAGTTGCTCAGGAAGTCGAGCGGCAGCGATCGCGAATGCCTGAAAATCTAGCTAAGTATATCGATGCGGTAGAGGTGGCAACCTATGCCTTAAATCGTTTACCACCTCTGTATGCTTGTAGTAAAGAAGGCTGGCATTATCAAAAAAGACAAGCTCAGCATAAGTTGCCGTCTCAGATTACTACTGCTGTTCGTCAAGCGATCGCCGCAGTACAAAGAGACCCAATCAAGCTCTCAAATCCCCTCAAACCAGAAGAGACAGAATTAAAGGAAGCTAAGGCAGCTCTAGAAGCATTGCAAGATTTGCTAGAGTACAGAGAAATTTCCTGGCAGAATTTGGTTGATGTTGTACAAAAAGCCCTAACTCAAAAAGCAGTTGATAGTGTTAAGCAAGTTCTTCACAAAAAAGCATTGGGACATCAAACCCACCAGCAGACAAAAAAATTAACTGCTCCTAGTTAGGGCTTGCTGAATCAGTCGTAATTGTCGGGTTGCCATAGGTGTTAGGTATTAGGTATTAGGTGTTAGGTGTTAGGTGTTAGGTATTAGGTGGTAGGTGTTAGGGATTTTCTACTTGTGGTGCAAGGTTTTTGAACTAAAAGATACCATTTCCTTGCACTTGGGCTAGAAAAAAAATGATTGAAAGCCTTTTCTGGCATAGCTTCCACACTCATACAGCAACCCCTAGTTAAGATTAGTTTGATAGTCGTTATCGTTTGTAATTAGATATTCAATTAATTACTACTTAGGGCAGACGTAAATAGTCATATTTCGTGCATAAGAGGCATCAACTCAGTATTAAATCGTGATTCCAATGAACTAATAGGGAATAATAAATTTAACTATTTTTTAAAATTATCTACTTATTCTTTTAAGCTATATTAACTGTTGAACCTAATATTTAAGTAGGTGGACAGAAGTAAATACACATCGGTAGACCGGGTTTTGAAGGAGTGAAACTGCTATATGGCAAGTTTCTTAGCTAAACCGAAGTCTACAAATTTACTTTTGTTTTTTACACCTACCTATTTATCTGGTCTTAGGAACTTCAGGCAAGCATCAGATGAATAACCTCAAAACTGAAGATCAAACTTTAGCATCGCATCAAGACTCAAACAGAACTCACAAAAATGTAATGGAATTGTTCGTGAGTCAGGAAGTAGAGCAGCAGCGATCACAACTTTCTGAAAATCTAGCTAAGTATATCGACCCGATAGAGGTGGCAACCTATGCTCTGAATCGTTTACCACCGCTGTATGCTTGTAGTCAGCAAGGCTGGCAGTATCAAAAACTACAGGCTCAAAGCCAGTTCCAGCAGATTACTATTGCTGTCCGTCAAGCGCTCGCTGCAGTACAAAGGGATCCTATCAAACGCTCCACTCCCCTTATACCCTCAGAAGAAACTGAATTACAAGAAGCTCAGGCGGCGTTGGCAGGACTACAAAACTTGCTACATCAAAGAGAAGTTTCTTGGAATAATCTCGCTAATACGGTGCAAAAAGCCCTAACTAAAACAGCTACTGAGGCGATTAAGCAAGTCCTACCCAAAAAAGCTCGAAAAAATCCTATCCACCAGGAATCAAAGGAATTAAATTTGGTTGTATATGATTGGAAAGATAGCATTATAGAAAGCAAAGATGAGTAGCGATACTTGCTTTCTGTGCAGACAATGCGATCGCTCTCTCTTTCAGAAGGGGATCTGCCCAAGTCTGTTAAAAATATTATTGAGAAATACCCCAAAACTGAATATGGCGCTTATCCTGGGAGCTTAGAGAAATGTGTGGAGGTATATCATGGAGCAATTAATTAAGTATCGCATTGTCTGTACCCTAAGCTTTGGGGACATCTATGGACAAATCATGATTTGGTTAATCGTCATTTTCCTTAGTCTCGCTTCTGCACTAGCTCTGTGGAGTGCTGAACGCCAAATTTACGCCTTAGCCACTGTCGGACTAATCTTAGTGCTGTCTTTGCCGTTCTTACTCTTTGCCTTTGTAACCACACTACTCAACCATATTGAGCTCGATCCCATAGAAGTAGACGCCAAAAATCCCACAGCTCGTCGGCAGCCACCTACCCAGAAACCAGCAGAAGCAAGCAGCTGATTCAACTGTTGATTATAGTTGGTAATTGCCAGAAGTTCCCTGCCTTGTGGTAGGGAATTTTTTGTGGGGTCAATTGTAGACCTTTCAAAATAAGTACACACGATACAAGAAAAGTAAAGAGAGCTAAACAAATAATGCCTACAGACCTATATCAAGGTATGTCCGATTTCTATAATGCCTTCATTGGAAGGAATCGAGATTACAGAGCAATTGCGATGGAGCTGCTCAAGCTCTTCGGCAATCAGCAACACATCTTGGATGTGGGAATCGGGACTGGCTTGCTCGTAGAGCAACTTCTTGAGTTGCGATCTGAACTCCAAATCACTGGGATAGATACGAGTAAGTCACTACTTGCTCAAGCTCAGGCTAGCTTAGGGACTCAAGTAGAACTCTACTGCCAGGATGTATGTAACCTGCAACTTGATAAGATGTTCGACGTTGCCTATTCTCGTGGAGGTGCCTGGGCTTTTGTTCAGGATGGCGACACTATCTTACTTGCAAGCCACATCTTGGAGCTAGATGCTATTGAGCAGAGCTTTGAACGGGTTGCAGCACACCTACGTGATGGAGGGCGTTTTATTATCATCTCGTCAAACGCCAACCATAGTAAACAGGATGAATTAGATGGGGAAGTTTCATTCGGGAGAACCGTTAGCAAACATTGGGTTGACGGGGAGCAATATCTTGTTCTTGACTATAGGTGTCATAGGCAAGGTATTCTTACGGGACACCAGAAAGTACGAATGCGATTGCTCGAACTAGAGTATGTAGAAAGTATGCTGCGAGCAGCAGGTTTCCAAAACATTTCCTATGACAGTCACGAATGCCGAATTTATCAGAAAGAAAGTGCTAAATGAGCAATTATTTTCATCTCATGCAAGAGACATCACAAGCAACGGATCCACTTATCGAACGCTATATGGATAAGTTGAGTCCGGAAGTGAAGCAACTTCCGATGAAGCGGCATGGTAACCTTCGACTGCGGGATCTCCAGATCCGAACAGGTTATGAGATTAACGGAGGTAAAGATTGGAAGGAGATTCTTCCCGCCTGTGCAAGTTTTGAGATCCTAAACTGCTCGACTTATGTGATCAACTGGTTCCTCGATGAAAAGCATGGCTATGAAAGCCCTGAGAGTAAGCGAAAGCTGGTAATTGCTGGGTTTCAACTTAGAGAAGTTGCTCAACAGATCTTAGAAGATCATGACATGACTTCACTCTTACCACTTCTGAGTAATATCAACAACCGAGTCTATCTTGGTCAGATGATGGATATTCATGATCTAAAGGTTGCTAGAATGAGTGATTATCCAAACTACCAGGATTTTCTAGAAGCTTATCAGCAACGCTGTAGATTACTTTCCGGTGTATTCTACGGCAGCTGTTTCTTGGCAGGCTCAATCATTGCGGGGAAGGCTGACGAACTGCTGTACGAAATGGGCGCTATCTATGGAGCAGCCACTCAGGCTGCGAATGATTTTGGTGATTTTGCACTGCCAGTAAAGCGCTTATCGAAGCTGGAGAAACCATATCAGGATCAATTTTCGGACTTCATGAATGGAAAACTCACTTTGCCAGTGTATTTAATGACTCAAAGGGCTAACGAGGAACAACGAAAGCGACTCGAAGAGTTGAGGCTTGGAGCTATTGACGGGAACAGCTATCGGGAAATTCTAGACATACTGGTTGACAAGGGGGTTTACTCTGATTGTCTAATCTACCTCAAGCAAGAGCACAAGCGATGTAAGAGTATGCTCTACACTAAAGATAAGACGGTGCATCGAGACATAATTGCCTCAATCTTAGTGAGAATCACCTCGAACAAGTTCCTGTCGCAGCTCAGAAAGAACATCGAAGATAGAACAGATTTGCCGAGCTGTTTAGCTTAATTTTTTAAAGTAGAACATAGAGAAGCCGAGCCAAAACAAAAGATGTTAGAACACGATGTAATTATTGTCGGAGGCGGATTGGCTGGATGTCGCGCTGCCTTGGAGATTAAGCGCACTCAACCCCAATTAAATGTTGCTCTAGTCGCCAAAACTCACCCAATTCGTTCCCACTCCGTTGCTGCTCAAGGAGGTATGGCTGCCACACTGAAAAATGTAGACCCCGAAGACAGTTGGGAAGCTCACGCCTTTGATACGGTTAAAGGTTCGGATTACCTAGCGGATCAGGATGCTGTAGAAATCCTCACTCGCGAGGCTCCAGATGTGGTAATTGAGCTAGAGCACATGGGTGTGCTCTTTTCTCGTTTACCCGATGGTAGGATTGCTCAACGGGCTTTTGGGGGACACTCTCACCGTCGTACCTGCTATGCAGCAGATAAAACAGGACATGCTATCCTCCACGAGCTGGTAAATAACCTCCGGCGTTACGGTGTCTGCATCTACGATGAGTGGTATGTAATGCAGCTGATTTTGGAGGATGCTCAAGCCAAGGGCGTTGTAATGTTCAATATTCTGGACACTAACGTGCAAGTAGTGCGAGCCAAGGCAGTAATGTTTGCTACCGGAGGTTATGGAAGGGTATTTAACACTACCTCCAATGACTATGCTTCCACTGGGGATGGTTTAGCCATGTCAGCTGTTGCAGGTGTGCCCTTGGCAGATATGGAATTTGTCCAATTTCATCCAACGGGTTTATATCCAGTAGGAGTCTTGATTTCGGAAGCAGTGCGGGGAGAAGGAGCTTATCTAATTAACGCACAAGGCGATCGCTTTATGGCCAACTATGCTCCGAAACAAATGGAGTTAGCACCCCGGGATATTACCTCGAGAGCTATTACCCTAGAAATTCGTGCTGGTCGTGGCGTAAACTCTGATGGTAGTGCTGGAGGTCCCTTTGTCTATCTTGACTTACGGCACATGGGTAAAGAGCAGATTATGAGCCGAGTTCCCTTCTGCTGGGAGGAAGCGCACCGATTATTAGGGATTGATGCGGTATACCAGCCAATGCCCGTGCGTCCTACGGGTCACTACTCAATGGGTGGTATTCCAGTAAACACAGATGGACAAGTGCGCAGTAGTATTGATGGACTAGTTGAAGGCTTCTTTGCAGCTGGAGAATGTGCCTGTGTCTCAGTGCATGGAGCCAATCGGCTAGGTAGTAACTCCCTGTTAGAATGTGTAGTTTATGGGCGCAGAACTGGAGCTGCGATCGCTCAATACGTCCTTAACAGAAAATTTCCCGAAATTGACGAACAATCCTACCTCAATGCTGCTCAAGGAGAAATCAACAACCTTCTTGAGCAATCGGGAACCTTACGCATTGCTCAGGTGCGTCAAGCTCTTCAAGACTGTATGAGTCAATACTGTGGTGTTTTCCGCACCCAAGAGTTAATGAGTGAGGGATTAAATCAGCTCAAACAACTGCAACAGCAGCTACCGCAGGTTTATTTAGATGATAAGGATAAGTGCTGGAACACGGAAATTATTGAAGCCTTAGAATTACGTAATTTAATGGTGGTGGGAGAACTAATCTTGACTTCTGCCTTGAATCGGCAAGAAAGTCGAGGTGCTCACAGCCGGGAAGATTATCCCCAGCGAGATGATACTAATTTCCTCAAGCACACTTTAGCTTATTACTCGTCAGCAGGTATTGAACTGCAATACAAACCGGTGAGTATAACTTTGTTTGAGCCGCAAGAGCGGAAGTATTGAAGAGAATTTAGAATTTAGAATTTAGAATTTAGAATGTATTTTGGGTGAAAAAACACACTTAATCCTGAATTGCTATTTTTTTCTTAATTCTTAATTCTTAATTCTTAATTCTGCTATAATTGATGGCTACGCGATTGTGAAACCTTAAACAATATAAACTTAACGGTCTAAAA
Source organism: Symploca sp. SIO2C1 (assembly GCA_010692635.1). Taxonomy (GTDB): domain Bacteria; phylum Cyanobacteriota; class Cyanobacteriia; order Cyanobacteriales; family Coleofasciculaceae; genus Caldora. The sequence continues at coordinate 47,865 of JAAHGL010000022.1, forward strand.
TGCTGGTTTTTGTGGTGCCACTGCAAAGCATGGCTGTTTCAAAGTCTTGGGAACAGGTATCTCAACTATTTGAACGGTGTATGCTATCTGTTTGTCAGCAAAATTCAAGACATTTCCATGTAATTGTAGTTTGCCATGAAAAACCAAATACTACTTTCAAAAATTCTAAACTTAGCTATATTCAGGTGGATTTTCCTGTGCCAGATCTCACCTCTGGCATCCCAGGTGACATCCTCAATCAGAAACGTGTAGACAGAGGGCGAAAACAGTTAAAAGGGCTAGTAGCAGCACAAGAGTTTCATCCTACTCACACAATGCTTCTAGATGCAGATGATCTTGTTAGCAAACGACTGGCAGAACTAGTTCATCAGAATCCTCAAGGGAATGGATGGTTTTTTAAAAAAGGTTATCGTTATACTTCTGGAAGTAATTGGATTTATAAAAAGTCAAACGACTTCTATACAATGTGTGGAAGTTGTAATATCATTCGCTATGACCTCAATAAAATTCCAGACAATCCTGAATACAACCGTGGTTATGGCTACTATAAGTTTTATCTAGATCACGCAAAAGTGGTCAAGGTTTTAGCAGAAGCAGGTACACCTCTAGAAGCCTTGCCTTTTTTTGGGGCAGTCTATGTGACTCAAACCGGAGAAAATACATACTTTGATAGCTCTCGCCTCTATCAAGGAATCGGTCGATATATTAATTATCGATTGGTAACGCGATCGCTAAAAGAAGAATTCATGCTTTAGCCCTCTAGAGAGAATTAATCAATTATCAATTATCAATTATCAATTATCAATTATCAATTATCAATTATCAATTATCAATTATCAATTATCCATTATCAATTATCCATTATCCATTATCCATTATCAATTATCCATTATCCATTGATACCTTTTAACGTCCAGGATGAAAATTCTAGTTGCCAGCCATACTTATATTGTTGACCTCAATTGTGAGAAGCTACGATCATTAGCTTCCTTGGAGCCTGATATAGAAGTAACCGTGGTTGTACCCCGCCGCTGGCGTCCTGGGGGTGTCCAGAACAGGATAATTGAAACCCAGCCACGTCAAGAAGGTTCGTTTCGGGTAGTGCCGGTTGCCAATTTTAGTCAAAATAACCAAGGACTACTTACTTTTGGTGCAGAGATCATTCCTTTATTACGCCAGTTTCGACCCCAAATTATTCAGGTGGAACAAGGAGCAAAATCTTTAGGTTACGCTCAGTTGATTACTCTTAACAAACTGTTGGGACTGAAGGCGAAAAATCTCTTCTTTACCTGGTGGAATCTCCCCTACGATGTTAAATTCCCAGTGTCCCTACTAGAAGCTTATAATCTGCGCCATACCCACGGATTGATTTGTGGCAATCAAGATGGAGTAGAGGTTTTGCAGCAACATGGCTACCGAGGTTCAGTAAAAGTCATGCCTCAGTTGGGTGTAGATGAAAGTCGCTTCCGTTGGCAACTCCAACCAGAATTGCAAAATCAGTTGGGAATTCAAGCCGATGAATTTGTCGTGGGATTTATCGGACGGTTTGTAGAAGAAAAAGGCTTACTAACTCTAGGTAAGGCACTAGCTAGACTGCAAATTAAACCCTGGAAATGGCTGCTACTGGGGCGTGGTCCTTTACAATCAGTACTGAAGGAAAAAGCTGTTGAGTGGGGAATTCAAGACCGGATAATTTGGGTTGAGAGCGTTCCTCATGAGGAAGTACCTCGCTATCTCAATCTGATGCAGACTTTAGTACTACCTTCAGAAACCAACTATCAATTTAAAACTCTGACTGCTGTTGGCTGGAAAGAACAATTTGGTCATGTGTTGATTGAAGCAATGGCTTCTAAAGTACCAGTGATTGGTTCTAACTCTGGGGAAATTCCCCATGTAATTGGTGATGCTGGTTTGGTTTTTCCGGAAGGGGATGTTGAGGCTTTACGAAATTGCCTGAAGCAGCTGATGGAACAACCTGAGTTAGCTCAGAAGCTAGCTGAAAGGGGTTATGAACGAGCAATGAGCAAGTACACGAATCAGGCTTTAGCAAGGCAACAATTGGATTTTTACCGGGAATCACTGGTAAACCTGCCCCTTGTATATTGAGGACTTGCTGAAAAAAGCCAAATTTTTCCGCTTCGATAGTACTCTCTAGGGATACCTCCCTGACTACTGCTAGTGAGTAGATTTGATTGACGGACAACAAGCGTGACTAAATGTTATAGTAACTAATATGTTGCTAATTAGCAATATAAAATCACAAAACAGCAGCTAAGAGCAAAAAATAGCTGGTTATGTGAAGCGGAACTGTAACATAGAGGAGAGTATAAATAGTGTTAACAATTGTGAGTAAACGGGTTTACGTTACTTTGCCAGACTCAATTTTTGAGGATTTGGAATGGTGGGCAGAATCGGAGGGTAGACCGACTGCTAATCTTGCAGCTTTCTTAATTGAAGTTGCCATTAGACAAGCTAAAGAAGGGGGCAAGTTCCATGAACAAAAACCCCAGAATCAACAAACAAAGTAACAATGCAACCAAAAGCTACAAGCGACTGTTTAACGAATCTAGCCGATTTACAAATAATTGCCTCTCAAGTACTTCAGTCGGTCTCTTCATTGAGACAAGCTCAGCAAATTTCTGTACAACAGGCAGAAGCTGATAGAGCTGTGATGTCTGAAATTTTGCAGTATCTCTCTAATCAGTATCCAGGCAACGGAAAAGGAGGGACAAGTCAATGACCCACACACCAGTAAAACTGACCTTTGAGCAATATCTCGAATATGACGATGGCACTGATAACCGCTATGAAGTATTTGATGGAGAGTTGGTAGAAGTGCCCGCGGAAAGTGAATTAAACAGCTGGATAGCTAAATATTTGGAACGTAAAATTGAGACTGTCGTACCTATGCGACAAGTCAGACTACAGAAATTAGACCTAGCCGTTCCTGTATTCCCCAGAATGCCCCTCAACCGCCAACCTGACTTAACTGTTGTTAGACCAGAACATATACAACAGATGGCGAAACTGGGGAAAATGGCTATCACACTCGATATGGCTCCCCCACGGTTGGTTGTTGAGGTAGTTAGCCCCTACAGAAACCAAAAGGATGAGAACTACCAGAGGGATTATATTGATAAAGTACATCAGTACCAGGAGCGCGGCATTCCTGAATACTGGATTGTTGACCCACAAACAAGGGTTGTGACTGTACTGTTGTTGGTGAATGGTAGATATCAGGCTACTGAGTTCTCTGGGAATCAGCGGATTGTTTCGAGGACTTTCCCTGAGCTGGAGCTGACTGCTAAGCAGGTTCTGGAGGCAAGGTATTAGAGGGAACAGGTTAGTGCAAGTTTGCACGAGTTTCACTGGAATGTGGGATGGAAGCGATCGCACCCGATAATAGCTTTACACTTCCAGCAGCTGGATCACAATGGAGAGGTGTAGGTTGGGTTGAGGAACAGATACTGTTGGCGAAATATTTCGTAATCTAGCAAAACCGCTGAAAGCCCCCTAAATCCCCCAATTCTGGGGGACTTTGAGTCCGGGCTCCCCCAGAATTGGGGGCTGGGGGGCTTGAATAATCTTTGTTTCGTCGCCAATGTCGTGTAACTGGTAAACCTGCCCCTTGTATATTGAGGACTTGCTGAAAAAAGCCAAATTTTTTCCGCTTCGATAGTACCCTCTAGGGATACCTCTGAAGAAACAAGGCAGGAGGCAGGAGGCAGAAGGCAGAAGGGAAGAGGGTTTGACTTGTTTCTTCTATTCATTATGAAGACATGAAGAGAGTTGATAAGCCAAAGGTAGTTGAGCTGAAAGCAACAGACCCAAAAGCTGATTCCACTGAAGCTTGTCTACGGCTTAAACAACCTAGTAAAAAATTCGAGGATACTATCCATGACAACAGTACGACCAGGACAAGTAAGACCACAAGTTAGTGAAACTGAAACCCACTCCAGAAATATTCTCGGTCCAACTATTAAAGTAAACTTTGCTTTTGAAGGTATTGGTGCTCAAGCAACCGAGAAAGACCTAGTGGCAACTGAGACAACAGAGAAAGATAAATTTGAGTACACTGTCGAGTGGAAAGGGACTCCAGACGTTGCTGGTCTAACTGCGGGATTCTATGCGATCGCAGCTGTAGCTGAAATTGGTCCAGCTAAGCATGCTTGTGCTCAGTTCATTTTTGGCTACGGCTATGTTGCTAAGGCGCTGCTCCAAGTTTACAAAGCTTTCTCCTAAGGGACTAAGCTCAGCAGTTGTAAACCCAAATGCACCTTACTCCTGAGGTACTCAGGATAACAATCCTAAAATGGCAGGTTACTAGTACAAGAAGGCAGAAGGCACCAACCCACCCCTAACCCCTCCAAGGAGGGGAACAGAAGGCTCCAAGGGAAGAAAGCTTACTTTACAAGCTTTTTAACCTTTTTGAACTGGTCACTTATTTCCGCCAAGCTGCACTAGTGCCTGCTTATTTCCTCACCGAGAGAATGGGGATTTATACCAAATCCGGTTATTGTGGGGTACTTATCAAAATCACCAAATCTTTTCCAGACAAAGGCTTTGATTTTTTTTAATAGACCCTTGGTAAAGCGGATTTGGTATTAGGAGACAAGGGAGACACAGGAGCACACAATGACTAGATCAACAACGGTTGAAGACCCAATCAATGGAAACAACGAAGAATACGACAACTTGACTAGGATTAAAGATAAAGGTGTACCTGCGACTCCAGGCTTCCTAGAAGTTCCACTACTTCCAGTTGTCTAGACTAGTTTTTTAACCATGAGTTCTTTCAATTGGGAAGGCTTCTTACGGCAGTGGAGTCAAGAGTTACTCAACTCAAAGAGGAATGACCAAGAAAAACTGCCATTAGAGGTTATTGAATCTGGTTGGTTAGGTTATCCCGGCGCGACGGAAGAGCAAATTACCTATGCAGAAACTCGCTTGGGAACGATTCTACTACCATCCTATCGAGAGTTTCTTAAAGTCAGTAACGGTTGGCGTCAGACCACACCTTTCATTGACAAACTTTGGTCCACTGAAGACATTGAATGGTTTGCGGTCAGGCATCAAGCTTGGATTAATGCTTTTATAGAACGATATAGGGATAATCGTGTCAATGGACGAGATGCTTCCTTACAAAATCCCTTGATTTCAAATGCCGAATACTTTGTCTACGGTGAAGCTCAAGACTGTAGTAAACTTCGACTGGAATATGTGCAAACAGCTTTGGAAATCACTGACAAAGGAGACTCCGTTATCTACCTCCTCAATCCCCAAGTGATTACTGAAGATGGTGAATGGGAAGCTTGGTTTTTCGGGGACTGGCTTCCTGGTGCAGACAGATATAAATCTTTCCAGCAAATGATGCAGGCAGAATATCAAAATTTCCTTGAATTAAAGGAAACATGATGCACAAATATGCATCATTAAAATAAGATTTTTGCTCAGATAAATTATAGCTTTTTATTTTTTTGGCTAACAAAATTATGGAATAAAAATCTTTATATAAAATCATCCTGACGCAATATATTGGATACTGTAAATGTTGATTAGGGTGATATTATGATGACACTTCTCGAGTTTATATCTATCTTAAGAAGTAGTTGTTTTAGATTTTTATGAGAAAGTTGTTCCTGCAATTTGCCTGCCAATTTTACTCGTACAACTCTAACATTACATAGCAATCACTAATACTTTTCCTTGAAAAGGAAGATTAACATCATCAATTTTAAGTCCCTTGTCTATTCAAGAGCATCTCCAGAAAAAAAACTGAAACCCTTATGGTATATAGGTCAATATTGAATTTTTGGAGATGTCTAATGAAAGACTTAAACCAATGTAACACCTGAACAAGAAAAGTCTAGATATATCTAGGGACTGGTCTAAAAGTCCTGAAATATCTTCATGATGGTCATGCAAAATCCTAACCAGAACAATGCCATCCCTGCTACCAAAAGGTCAGATTTTCAGCTCAAGTTATCCAATTCCTCTTTTTCTCAAAACCATGAGCAATCAGATTTAGTACAAGAAGGTATTGAAGAGCTGATTGATGGAATCTTAATTATAACTGCTCACAGGGAACTGATTTATGCCAATGGTAATGCCCGCCGAATTTTGCGTCTACTCAACCAGGATATGAAACGTAGTCATAAGGTGTCTGGAGAAATCTGGCATATTTGTCAGTTTCTGATTGGGAGCCGTAGTTTATTCCCTGAGCAAAATTGGCAGATTAATTGTGAAATTTTCATTGACGACTCAACAGCTATGCAAGTGATGGCTCGATGCTTGAAATTAGCAACCATCGAACAAAATTGTCTACTGATAACCTTAAAAGACAAATATCAAACCATCAAAAATATAGCAGTTGTCGAAGCAAAAGACTATAACTTAACGAACCGAGAAAAAGAGGTTTGGTTACTCCATCGAGCTAAGTATACCTACAAACAAATTGCCTCGGAATTGTACATTACTCCTAATACAGTTAAGAAGCATATGAGAAGTATTCATTCCAAGCAAAAATATACCTTGAGTATTAAGGATGAAGTATGATAGCCTTTTTGAGTAATGAGTAATGAGTAATGAGTAATGAGTGAAGAAACTTTTGTCAAATCCTCTTCCCTTGGAGCCCTCTGTCTTGAAAGCCACTGTAAATTTCACCTCACCCCCCGTAAAAACCCAGGATTGACTTGCATTTGAGCTTGCAGACTTGTATAAGCACTCATCTTTGGAGAGGTCAGCAGTTGGGTTGTGATATTCCACTTAAGTATGAGGTGCTAACACCTAAATATCACTAAATATCTAATTTCCTACCTTAAGACATATTGCTTTGAGCTAGAGCATCCATTGCGTAACCAGAATTAGATGTAGGGGCGAAGCATTCGGCATTGGTGTCAACTTAAAGTGAAACCCTTGCCCCACCTGGAGTTTAAACTCCAGGCTAATAGCTCAAGTCATCTAAAGATGACTCAATTTTCCCAAAAATCTTCAGTCCTGGAGTTTAGACTATGACAAAATAGCCCAGTCTTCTTTTTGGGCTGAGAGTTGAGTAAATGAATTGAAAATAAGTGTATTAAGTCTTGAGAAGAAAGCTTGAAGTTAAAAACTTAACCACTACGAGAGTTGAAATTTGACACTTCATACTTCATACTTCAATCTTTCTCAATCCTCCCTGAACATGGATATTTATCAAGTTGGTATTCGTCCGCTATTATTCTCTGCATTGAAAGCGGATCCGGAGTGGTTACATAAACAAGCTCTACGATTGTTAGCTTGGCTGGATGACAATGGAGAGCATCCCCCAAGCCGATGGATTAATGCTCAATTGCAAACAAATTGTTGTTTGAATGATCCTCGCTTAAAGCAAGAGCTTTGGGGTTTGAAATTCCCTAATCCTCTCGGCTTAGCGGCTGGATTTGACAAGGATGGAGTGGCTGCCAGAATTTGGAGCTCTCTTGGTTTTGGTTTAGCTGAACTTGGCACAGTAACGTTTCATCCACAGCCAGGAAATATGCGCCCTCGCCTATTTCGCTTGGTTAAAGACAAAGCTGTCTTGAACCGGATGGGATTTAATAATCAGGGTGCAGAGGTAATGGCTAAAAGGCTTGCTAGTTGGAAGACTGATAAGTTAAAAGCTGAAAGTTCTTACTTGCAACCAATTATTCCCCTTGGTATAAATTTGGGTAAATCCAAGATAACACCACTAGAAGAGGCGGCAGCTGATTACCAGGAAAGTTTTCGTCTGTTGAAAGATTGGGGAGATTACTTTGTCATCAATGTTAGCTCACCGAATACACCAGGATTGCGATCGCTTCAAGATGCGGAGCAGCTACGTTTAATCTTTGATGCTCTCCAACAAGAAAACCAAGGAGCAAAGCCAATTCTAGTGAAGATTTCCCCAGATTTAGGTTGGGAAGCGATCGCAGATATTCTTAATCTTGCTCAAACTTACCAGTTAGCAGGAATTATTGCCACTAATACTACTATCCGTCGCGATCTGCTGAAAACTCAAGTAATTGAGGCAACAGGCAAAGCAGTTACAGAAGAAGCAGGCGGTATTAGTGGAGCGCCACTACAGCAGCGCTCTACAGAAGTAATTCGCTTTATCCGTCAGCAAACTCAAGGCTCACTACCCATTATTGGTGTGGGAGGTATCTTCACTGCTGAGGATGCCTGGGAGAAAATTACTGCTGGTGCTAGCCTGGTTCAGGTGTACACCGGCTGGATTTATGAAGGGCCTTGGATGGTGCAGCGAATTATGGCAGGGTTGCTACAAAAGTTAGAGGAAAGGGGATTAACATCAATTTCTGAAGCAGTAGGTTCCGAAGATTGATGTATATATAGCGTTTCTCATTTAGATGAGGTACTTTCGTTCTTGGTTTTTGGGAATGGGGAATGGGGAATGGGGAATGGGGAATGGGAATGGGGAATAGGGAATGGGAATGGGGAATGGGAATGGGGAATGGGGAATAGGGAATAGGGAATAGGATATGTACCTCACGGATGGGAGAACTGCTATAGAAGTAAACAGTTAGCTTTGGTGATTTACTTTTGCGATCGCTTAGGGTGTATCTACTATATTCAAAGGCGAAGAAACTGCTGTTCAAAAATTGACAATGGACAATGAACAATGGATATTGTGGAACAAGCTTCCTAGAAGACGGATTCAGTATTGGATAAAAACCGGGTTTCTGGTGAGGAGAATAACTTTTATATCAGCATTTTTTCCTAGGAAACCCGGTTTGACCAATCGACTAGCTATATTACTAGTGCAGCGCGGCGGAAATAACCGGCCAGTTAAACAAGATGAAAAAGCTTACTGCACAAGCTTTCTTCCCTCCTGCCTCGGAGTTCCCCTCCTTGGAGGGGTTAGGGGTGGGTTGGTGTCTTCTGCCTTCTTGCACTAGATTACTCGTATATCCAAGTATTTAAGGCTGGCTGCCAATTAGCAAGTTCCTCTTCCTTGAACCAGAGATTAATTTCCTTCTGTGCTGTCTCGATGGCATCTGAACCATGGATCAGATTACGACCGATACTTATGCCATAATCACCGCGAATTGTGCCTGGTTCAGCAGTCAGAGGATTTGTCGCTCCAATAATCTTTCTGGCTGAAGCCACAACACCTTCACCTTCCCAGACCATTGCCACTACAGGACTAGAAATGATGAAATCCACTAACTTGCCAAAAAATGGTCTTTCCTTATGAACATCATAATGTTGTTCGGCAAGTTCGCGGCTAACATTCATCAGCTTTAGTCCAACCAGAGTAAAGCCTTTTGCCTCAAAACGACTGATTACTTCACCCACAAGAGAGCGCTGTACGCCATCTGGCTTGATCATGAGAAATGTCCGTTCCAAGTGTCTCTCCTCAAATTTTTAAACAAATTACTTACCACAGATTAGACCAGAAAGTTGCTTAATGCCCAATGATTAGTCATTGGTCATTAGTCATTAGTACAAAGGAAAAATGACGCTTGCATCCCACGACTTGCATTACGTGGGATGAGCTTAAAGCCTTAACTTGTCACCAATGACTCCCCAGTCTCTCGTTCTCTCGAAGCGGTAGAGAGTGCTAACTCAATCAACTTATCAACTAACTCTGGGAAGGGAATACCCGTTGCTGCCCAAAGTTGGGGGTACATACTGGTAGAAGTAAAACCTGGTAGGGTGTTAATTTCGTTAAGGAAAATTTCTCCAGTAGCTTCAACATAGAAGAAATCCACTCTTGCTAAACCAGCGGCATCAACAGCAACAAATGCCTGAGTGGCCATCTCCCGAATTTGATTAGTAATGTTATCTGGCAGTGGTGCGGGAATTAACAACTCGGCTCTGCCTTCAGTGTATTTGGTTTCGTAGTCATAGAAATCACTTTCATAGGTAATCTCGCCAACTACGGATGCTTTGGGATGTTCGTTGCCTAAGACAGCGCATTCTACTTCCCGTACCACTACTCCAGCTTCTACAATGATTCTGCGGTCGTAACTAGCAGCACTATCCAAAGCTGCTTCTAATTCAGAACGCGATCGCACTTTGGCAACCCCTACTGATGAGCCTAAATTGGCTGGTTTGACAAAATAGGGATAATCTAGGGTTGCTTCAATTTGGTCACAAACTTTAGGAAACACGCAAGGACTAGACCAAACTTGCGATCGTAGAACTTCAACGTATGGCACTTGGGGTAATCCTACCTTAGCAAAGGCTGTCTTCATTGCCAGTTTGTCCATACTCACTGCTGAACCGAGTACACCTGTGCCAACAAAAGGGACTTGCATTAAAGTCAGTAATCCCTGAATTGTGCCATCTTCTCCATTAGGGCCATGAAGGATAGGAAACCAGACATCCACTTCTGTTACCTGAGAGGGAAATTGCCAGAGATTACCACCGGTTGGAGATGGTAGAGTTTTTCCCGATTCGAGTACTTGTTGAGCTATCTCTCCTGTTTGCCAAATGCCGTCTTTTTGGATATAAACTGGCAATAGTTCGTACTTTTGAGTATTTGGGTCTACATTTAAAGCCTTAGCGATCGCTTGTGCAGAAATAATCGATACTTCGTGCTCCCCTGAACAACCACCAAATAATAGTCCAACCCGTAATTTTGTCATGACTAATCCTTCTGGCACTCCTCATCGCAGATAGGGTATCTTGACACTCCCCGCGCCTAAAGGCGCGGGGATTCTAAGTTCACCGTAGCCACTTGCTCTACCAGGGTCACCCCAAATAGAGTAGAGGCAGCTACTCCCTTAGCGTTACTTCGGGGATGCCCTCCCCTAGACTTTGCTTTAAGCAAAATATTTACTGCCGCATTTGTATCCCGATGCAAGGTACAGCCACACTGACAGACGTGAGTCCTTGTACTGAGAGATTTTTTGACTAGCCGTTTACATCGAACTCGCTTGATAGCTTGGACAGGATAGGTGTGAATATCCCACTTACCTAATAGCTTAAGCTCCCCAATACCTTTGTTATCCGTAATAGTGAGTCGTCGCTTACTCTTGTGAAGCTTCCATCCTGATGTCTTGTACTCAACTGAACGGTTGTCTTTCTGAAACCTAGGATATCCTTTCTTTCCAGGCTTCTTGGATTTGCAATTATCGTAAAACCGATTAATTGCAATCCATGTCCGTTCAGCAGAAGCCTGACAAGCCATTGAGTTGAGGTCTTTGACAAATGTGAATTCGTTACGTAGTTCTGTTGAGTATTTGTTCAAGTCAAAACGCTTGAGATTAGCCTGTCTTGGTGCATCCATCCAATAACGTAAGCACTTGTTACGGATAAACTGAACCGTTCTAATGGCTTCATCGATAGCTCGGTATTGAGCTTGTTTAGCTTGGACTTTGTACTCTAGAACTAGCATTGAATCGACCTGTGTCAATGTTCTTGTTATATTATACCTAGTACAATGACATGTGTCATGACACAAAATGAAGGACAAGAAACTAGAAGTAAGGATGACAGCTTACGAAATGCTTCAACTAGAGCAGGAAGCTACTAGGCGTGGCATGACCAAATCAGAATTAATGAGAAGTCTGATAGCAAAATTTCCAGAACCAAAGGACTTCAAGGCGCTTAAAAGCGCTACCTTGCCTTCATCCGCCATCTAAAGATAGGCGGTTTTCGGCTGCGTCAATAATAACAGACTTTGAAAACATGGGGATTAAGCGATCGCAAGCAAGCAGGTCGTGCCAGCCAAAAAAGTACTCTACACTAGAAAAAGGTTCCCCTAAACTCCCCATAAGTGTAAGCTATGGTTCAGTCTCAAACCCCGATCGACGAACAACTCCGTCCTTTTCCTGACCATACCCAACTACCAGAATCTGATGGAACCTTTGTGAAGAACTTTCAAGAACATCCCCAAAGCTTGCTTTTGACTGATTCTATTGAGCCAGTCTTGCAAGAACTTCACCCTGATAATCACTATGCGATCGGTCAAGATTCCGGCATCTACTGGCGCGAGACAGACCCCCCCGAAAAAGGTGCTGAAGCTCCTGATTGGTTTTATGTGCCTGGAGTGCCGCCGCGACTCGATGGTAAGATTCGACGCTCTTATGTCCTCTGGCGGGAGTATGCCACACCTCTAATTGCCCTGGAGTTTGCCTCAGGTAACGGTGCAGAAGAAAGGGATAAAACACCGTTGCAAGTAGTCAAGGGAACAGTGCAAAAACCAGGAAAATTCTGGGTATACGAACAAATTATTCGTATTCCTTACTATGGGATATTTGTTATCGATACAGGAGAGTTGGAAGTTTACCACTGGGAAGATGGGACTTATGAGCGTTTAAGTGCTAACGATCGAGGTCACTATCCGATTAACCGGATGAATGTAGAAATAGGAGTGTGGCGAGGGACTTATCTAGGTCAATCGGAACAAGCTTGGTTGCGGTGGTGGGATCTTAATGGGAATCTACTCCTGACAGGGAAGGAACGGGCAGTGATTGCGCAGCATGATGTTGAGAAGGAACGGCAACGAGCTGAACAGGAACGGCAACAAGCCGAGCAGGAACGGCAACGAGCTGAGCAGGAACGACAACGAGCTGAGCAGGAACAGCAACGAGCTGAGCAGGAACGGCAACGAGCCGAGAAGGAACGGCAACGAGCCGAGCAAGAACAGCAAAGAGCTGACCAAGAACAGCAAAAACGGCAACAGTTGGCAGCTCAATTGAAGGAGATCACTCCCGAACAACTTCAGAAGTTAGGAATTGATCCGGAACTTTTGGCATAATCCTATATGCGATCGCATACTAATGGGAAATAACAATTCAACAATACAGACTAGGACTTACGCACCCAACTGTCATGCTGAGGTGATAGTGAAGCATCACCGGCCGTTTGGAGATCCTTCGCTATCGCTCAGGATGACATAATTCTGTTACGGTGCGTAAGTCCTAATTGCTTACAGCATGTCTCAGTCTAGTGAGGTACAGATCCTATTCCCTATTCCCTATTCCCCATTCCCAAAAACCAGGCTCTTTGTACCTCATCTAAATGAAAAACGCTGTATATCGAACTCTCGTTATTATTAAGGCAAACCTTTGTGTTCTTTGTGCCTTTGTGGTCAATCAAACTCTTCCACCCCTAGAAATTTAAGATTGAACCTGTACTTTTTCTTCATTAACCAAACCATTTTTGACGAAGCTGTTCGTAAGTTCCATTTTCAATAAGTTTAAGCAGAGCTACATTAATCTTTTTGCGGTAAGGACTATTTATAGGAACAGCAAGACCATAGGATAGATTATCAAATACTGGACCAACTACTTGGGCTTGACCTTTACCATTTTGGTTGGCATAGTATTCCAGGATAGGAGCATCATAAACAATGGCTTCTACTTCCTCAGATTGTAAGGCAAGAAAGGCTTCCTCCTTGGTATCATACTTAATAATCGCCATTCGCTGATTTTCTAGGAAAGTAACTGCACTACTGCTAGTCACTGTAGCTACACGCCGACCGAATAAGTCTTCTAAGTTGTTGATATCACCCTGAAGTTCTTGAAGAGTGAAGGTAGTGGTAACACTGGCAGTAAAAAAGGCAAAGACAAAGTACCCAGCACACATCCAGATTAGAGCCACAAAGCGACCGAGAGGTCTTTTCGGTGTTTTATCTCCATAGCCTACAGTAGTCACTGTAACAGCAGACCACCAGAAAGCTTCCCAAATCCCTTGGAAATAACTATGAGGAAAGTCAGAATTGTGATGACGTTCTGTCAGCCAAATAATGTGAGCTGTCACCAGTAAAATCAGAATAAAACCACCAATTCCATAGTAGAGCGTAGGTGATTTAAAAGCTGAGAGGAACTTTGTCAGCAGATTGGGAGTTTTTTCAGAAGCATTTGCTGAAACTAAAATCTGTAGACCTGTGGAATAGTAAGGTAAGGAAAAATCTACACCTGTTTCTCGTTCTGAAGTCATGCCGATTGCAGAAATTGCCACATCTGCTTCCTGGCGTTTGACATCATCAAGGAGTTTAGCAATAGAGTTCACCCCGTAAAGTTGGTAATCAACTCCGATTTCATTAGCAATCATCTCCCAAAGCTCAATGCTAAATCCCCCGTATTCTCGCTGTTCATAGGTTACAAATGGTTCAAATCGCTGAGTTACCACCTTGAGGGTTTTGCCCTCTGCTGCTTTAGTATTCGATGAACTATTGCCAGCTGCCTCTTCCACTTCCTGGCTCTTGACATTCTTCTGTTGGGGGAGTGACTTTTCTTGAGCAATAGCTGCATCTTTGGCTAACTTTAGCCATAAGCTTACTTGAGGACGATTGTCTTGAATCCATTTTTGAGCATGGCGGATAATATCGGCATTCTCTCCTTCACCAGCAACCATGAGAGCATTTTGAGATGCGATATCAGCTAAGGGAATCTCCAACAATTCCAAAAGTTTTCTTACATCTGGTTTTGCCTGCAAGAAGTCAGTATTGGCAACTACGCGGATATCATTAGTAGGAAAACCAATATTGCAGGGTTCAGATGCACATCCAGACAACTTAGCAATAGTTGTTTGGTCTTCAAGATTAGTTTGTTCCTCTAACAAGCTAGAAAATGGAACCTTCAACCAAATCACATCCTTGCCTGGTTGCAATGTCCCCAAGATCCAGTTAGGAGTCCAATTGTAAAACAGGATGGGTTTTCCCTGTTGATATTTGGCAACCGCGTCGCTCATTAATGGAGAATAATCCCCCTGTACTTGCTCAACGGTATCCTTTAGCCCATAAACATCTAAGTGGTGTTCAATAACTGCTGCACAAGACCAATCTAGATTACAACCGATGAGCTCAGCTTTGCCATTACCGTCTCCATCAAATTCCTTAGCGATGTTAGGGTCTTTGAAGTCAGCTATGCTTTTAATGCCTAGGAAATCAGCACTGAGTGTATCTATCATGTAGCCTTGTAGAGCCCCACCTTTTTCTATAAAGCCAATAGCTTCCACTTTTTCTTTAATCTCTGGTTGCTGATGATAATCTCTAACATTGGGAAACCAACTATTAGCCCAAAGATCAAGATCACCTCTAGCAGTATCTCGGTAGAAGTCTGCCGTAGTTCGTGTAACGGGCTCTTTGACTTCGTACCCCAGCTCTTCGAGCAACAATTTCAGAACTTCTACCTGAAACCAACCAGTATCCCAGGTAGGGCGAGCAATTCTGATGGGGGGAGAATTTGCTGACACACTGAGGCTTGGTGTTGACACTGTCAAGATAATTATCAGAGCAACACTCAAACAGAGTAAGCATAAACGAAAGGGTTGAAGAGCGAACTTAATCACAGTGTAAATTGATGCAACTTTTACATGATTGCGAGACTTATATCTTAGTTCAGCTTCTGTGATCTACTCAGTTCTGCCTTGTAAGTAGGGAGCAGTAGGGATGCATTACCTGTCATCGGTGTCAACTTAAGCTAGAGATAGCTGATAGTGAAGCATCTAGGCCGTTTGAAGATCCTTCGCTATCGCTCAGGATGACATAATTACCAAAAGGTGCATAAGTCCTAGATTTTTGAGCAAATTGAGTCATCTTTAGATGACTTGAGCTATGAGTAAGGAACTTAAGTTCCTTGTGGGGCAAGGATTTCACCTTAAGTTGACACGAATGATGGCCATTCGCCCCTACTTTCTGGTGGTGAATTTTTTCATCGGTACTGCCTTGAAGCGTTGCTGTGGAATAGCTATGAGAAATGCTGTATGACTCTGTTGAATAATCAAAGGTAGACGAAGCAGCCTCAAGTGGGCTGTAATGATCTCATTGGTTCAGTATTGCGTGACAACTGGCCGATATCTAATGACTCATGACAAATAACTAATGACAAAATCTACTCACAACCGTTTTCGTACTGCTGCTCAATCAGGGGAATTTTTAATTACTGCTGAGATAGCCCCTCCTAAGGGAGGTAATCCAGCCCACATGGTTAAAATGGCTCAAGCACTCAAAGGTAGAGTTCATGCAGTTAATATTACCGACGGTTCTCGGGCTGTTATGCGGATGTCTCCCTTGGCAGCATCAGTAATTTTGTTGCAACATGGTATTGAACCAGTTTGTCAGATAGCCTGTCGCGATCGCAACCGAATTGGGATACAAGGGGATCTTTTGGGAGCCCAAGCTTTGGGTATCCACAATATCCTTGCTCTTACCGGTGATCCTGTGAAAGCAGGTGACTATCCAGATGCCAAGGGTGTATTTGATGTAGAATCAGTACGCTTGCTCAAAATAATTGCTAATCTCAATCAGGGACTAGACGCTAACGACAAACCTCTTACTGATGGAGCAACAGACTTGTTTGCTGGTGCAGCAGTTGACCCCCAGCTCAAAAGTTGGTCAGGGCTACAAAGTCGGTTTGAGCGTAAAATAGAAGCGGGTGCACAGTTTTTTCAAAGCCAACTAATTACTGATTTTGAGCGTCTAGAAAAATTTATGGACAAGATTGCTGCTGGCACGGATAAACCAATTCTTGCCGGAATATTTCTGCTCAAATCAGCCAAAAATGCCCAGTTTATTAACAAGTATGTTCCTGGTGTCAATATTCCTCAAACCATCATTGAGCAGCTAGCAGCTGCAGCTAACCCTTTAGAGGAAGGGATGAAAATTGCTGCTGAGCAAGTCAAAATAGCAGCGCAAATTTGTCATGGTGTTCACTTGATGGCAGTTAAACGAGAAGACTTGATTCCTCAAATTCTCGATTTATCTGGAATTTTGCCGCTGGACAAGGCAAACTAGTACAAGAAGGTAGAAGGCAGAAGGCTCCAAGGGAAGAAAACTTACTGTACAAGCTTTTTAACCTTTTTTCACTGGTCACTTATTTGGGCCGCGCTGTACTAGCTATAACCAATACCAAAAGCACAAACTGTTTTTAGTTGGTGATTGGCAAGTTTTAATTATTCGACATTATTAGCAATAATCAAGTGATGAGTAAAACGGTAGACACCCGCATTTGCCAGGTTACAGTGTACGAAAAGCAAGCACTAGTAACACGCCGTGGCGTAGTAGAGCTGACTGGTGAAGAACAAGAACTGGTAATTGCGCAACTACCGGTGACTCTTGTAGAAGAGTCAATTCGGGTTAAAAATAGTAGGACGAATGTCGAATTATTAGGGGTAAGAACTGAACGAATTCAAGAAACTGATCTAGAGAACCAAGAGCTTACTGAACTAACTCGCAAAATTGGACGGCTAGATGAGCAAAAACGCCATGTGCAAGATGTACTGACTCTACTTAATCTCAAGCGCAATTTCGTCAAAAATTTGAGTAGTCAGTATATGGAGCGCCTAACAAGAGCCCACAATCCTGAACCACTAGATTTGAATAAAATTAAGGATTTAATGGGTTTTGTAGATCAGCAGTATAGCGATTTATCAAAAGAAATTGCCCAACAAGATCTTGAATCTCGTCAACTTGAAAAGCAGTTACAGATACTCCGAGGACAACAACAACAGCTTGATATACCCCTTACCAATGAAAGTTTTAAGATCATTATTACCCTAGAATCATTAGCAGTTGGTGAATTAGAGCTAGAGATTTCCTACCTTGTTAACCAAGCTAGTTGGATACCACTTTATGATTTGCGCTTGAACGCAACTAACCAAAAAATTCAGCTTAGTTACTTGGCTCAAATTAAGCAAAGCAGTGGTGAGAATTGGCAGGGTGTTACTCTTACCCTTTCTAATGCCAAGCCAGGATTAGGTATGACCTTGCCTACTTTACCTCCTTGGTATATCGATGGGCAAGAAGCTTCTTTACCACAACCACAGGAAAAATCTAACAACATCTTGCCAAAACAGATAATTACCATGCCTTATCCGGGTACGATCATTACACCAGAAGCCCTAATGGAAACTGAGCTAGAGCCTCTTGATGCTCAAGGGGCAACTGCTGAAGTTTCCAAACAAGGAAGTATTGTTAACTTTGAGCTGAGCAATTCTCTTCAGCTCGAGAGTGGTATTGCTATTGATAAAACTCAGATTTTTACCCAAGATTACCCCTGCCGTGCTGAGTATATTATCATGGCTCAGCTGACGAACTTGCCTTACCTTCAGGCAACCCTCACCAATCCCCTCAACGGAGTTACTCTGCTACCAGGTAAAGTCAACATCTTCCGGGATAATACTTTTGTCGGAACAGCCCAATTGCAAAAAACTTCCCCTGGTCAGGAACTTACTCTAAACTTAGGTATTGATGAAGGTCTGAAAATTGAGCGGAATTTGGTAGAACGCCAGGTTGATGAGTGCTGTATTACCTATGCATATAACATAATAATTACTAACTTACGCGATCGCGAAGTTGAGGTAAAAGTAATTGAACAGCTACCAGTAAGTCTTAATCAAGAAATTAAAGTAAATTTTACCCATTCTGAACCCCAAATTCAGATGAGTGAAAAGGGAGTGCTAGAATGGTCTACTACCCTACTACCTCAGGGTGAACAGAAATTTTACTATCAGTTCACTGTTGATTATCCATCAGAGTTTAAGGTTATTGGTCTGGATATCTAAGGCTTAATGAACTTCGGTGTACCCCTACCCGAAATTTAGTACCACATCTGGTGGAATTAGTATATAGCGTTTCTCATACTTGTGAGGTACATCCGTTATTGTTTTTTGGGAATGGGGAATGGGGAATAGGGAATAGAAGATGTACCTCACGGATTCGAGAACTGCTATAAGTTTCATTCAATTCTCTCCCTAACCAGCCGAATACCTTCCCACGCAGGTATCCTTCCTGCTTGTCGCTCATCTAGTAATACTAAGTAAACATAAAGCGGGTAAATTTTATCTATCTTTTCTAGATACTTGCGGCTAATACCTTCACTCTTTTGGCGGCTTAATTTAATTCGCTTGTGCATCTCTTCATTTTGGGATAGCGCCTTATAGGTTACAAACAACACCTGATAGATAACAATAAAAAACAGCAGAGGGAAGTAGCAAATTAGGAAATCACTAGCTTTGTCTGCTGTAATTCTTTTGTAGAGAAGGCGATTGATGTCACGGTAGAGATCGCGGTATAGGTCGTTGTAGAGGTTGGGGTTAATGAGATCACGGAGATCGCGGAATAGGTCGTTGTAGAGATTAAGGTCAATGAGCTCACGGTTAAGGTTACGGTCTAGGACACGGTCTAGGACTCGCTTGAGGTCGCGGTAGAGGTTGTGGTACAAGTAGTCTTTGAAGAGGCGGTTGAGGATACGGTAGAAGTCGCTGTAGAGGTCAGGGTAAATGTCAGGACTGCGGTTGAAGATACGGTAGAGGTCAGCATAGAGGTCGGGATTACGCTTGAAGTTGTTGTAGAAGTAGAAGTAGGGATTGTAGTAGAGGTTGCGAGTGAAGACTGGATAGAACTTGCGGTTGAGGAAGCGAGAGAGGTTGTTTTTCAGAATAACTACCTCAGCTAAACTGCGGTGCCAGTCTTGCCATTGAGCGTCTTCTATTCCGGCAATCACTTTCTCTCCCCTATCATTGCACCAGCAGCCAATTAGCTTTTCTGTAGCTGGATACTTCTCAGCTTCAGTTAAAGTAGGCAGTCTATAACTGAATCCCAGGGAAGAGTATTGTTGAGTTAACCATTCACAAAACTTTTTCGCATCACTAGCTCTTACTCCAGTAATAGGCTTTTGAGCATCTCCAGGGGGAAACCTGTAATCTTTCCAATGATCCGGCTGGCGATTTTTACCTGCTTGGCGCTTCTCATCAATGAATAACTGATATTCTGCACAGGTAATGTAGCTCAGGTCAATTTCGACATTATCATCAAGAATTCGCCACTGCATTTTTCAGTCGCCGTGATAACTGCACTCCTGCTGCTAGTTTAAATGTTTCTGGGTCGGAGGATTCCACATCTGATTTCAGTTTAGCTTCCAGCTTTTGGCGTACCCCTAGCTCAACTCGATTACCTTCTGCCAAACAATCATAAGCAATGCTTAAAGATGCAACCGTGGGATTTGCCAGTGCTGCCCGAATCAAGTTGGTGGCATCACTCTTAGCTGCATAGAGACGAATAGTTTCATGCCACCAGGAATCATTAATTTTTTGTATCAAGGGTTTTTCTTGGTTTGTCTCCTTTACATGGGCTGCGGCTAAGTATTCCTGAAAACTCAGATGAGCAAATTCATAAACCCCTAGTTCTTTTTCCACTAACAAGCCACTGACATTTTCGATGTGTTTGAGAAACTGCTTTGGCTTCACTTGAGTCCCTGCTACTGCTGCTAACTGGTGTTGAATAATCCTAACTCCCTCAGCTAGAGTAAATTCACGGGTTTTTTTTACCATTAACTTCAGTGCCAGCACTTGCAACACAGATTGTTGTTGCCCTACATTAAGTTGGATTGTATCCGGAACGTCTTTATCCCGTTGCCGTCGTATCAGTAAAACTTCACAAATCTCCCCATAGAGTTCTACCCGTGATCCCGGCAATGCACCTCGGTTATCGTGAACCAGAGCAATCATTGTCAGTAGCAAGGGGTTACATGCCATTGCTGCCAGAGGGGGAAATTTTTTGAGGCGCTCAATAAGATCATCTGCCTTCTTTGCCGCCGCCATCCTTACTCCCGGATCTTCCTGACGTGCTTGGCGCTTCACTTCATTTTGCAGATACCAGCTGTGGAGAAACTCCTCCCTCTGCTTGAGGTTAAACGGTTGTACTTCCAGAACAATGCCCACCTGTTTTAGCTGGGCGTTGCGATAACCAAAAGGTCGAGAGGTGAGGATAAAGGTAGTTTTGGGATACGCTTCCATCTGAGTGTCTACCCACTGGCTCACTCCCTGACGCTGGGTTTCATCTGCCACCTCATCCAGTCCATCCAGCATGACTAAACATTGCCCTTGTCTTAACTTTTCCTTAAACCATTGGGGTGGTGGTTGTAGGGATGAGCCTTCATGCTGTCCATCTTTAAGCTTTGTTGTAACTAACTGTGCCAAGGTGGGTGGTTGATTACTGGTAATCTCGTCACGAATCTGCCGCAGATAGAACAGCACTGGAATCAGTTTTGGTGCTTGGGGAGGCTGTCGATGTTGGGCATAAGTCAGTGTCAAATGCTCCAACAAGGTGGTTTTTCCTGAACCAGGAGAGCCAATCACAACAATGCGTTTATAGGCTGATTGCTCGCTAATTTTGGTCAAAAAATTCCAGATGCGGAGATTTGCTGCCGATTGCTGCTCCTGAATCATGGCTGCTGATATCTGTCCTGGAGCCTTGGATGCCACCCGCAAAGGCACAAATACCTTATCTAAATCCGGCGTCAAGGCTCCTGCGGTTTTTAGTCCCTGAGTTCGATAGGTGCGGTAAGTAAAGATTAAGTTCTGGTAATATTGTCGGTGAAATGGTGAGGTGACTTCCCACAGCAGGAATTCAAGTTTACTGATGACAGTTGCTGCTAGGCTATCCATTCTCTGATCTACTAGCGGATATAGCCTTGCCTTGCTCTGTTGTCTGAGTTTGTCGATAAATCGGAAAATAATTGGTAACAGTAGTGCAACTACTTCTAAAACCAGAAAGGTGAATGCTGATATCCATTGCCCTTGCCGCAAAAAATGAATTCCTATCCACAGGAAAACAGCAGGAGGAAGCCAGAATAATCGCCTTTGCCAAGTTCTCGGTAACAGCAACACTGGTGGCAGTACAATTCCCACAACAAACAGACTCAGGGATGTGTAGAAAACAGCAGAGGTAAATTCAGCTGGTACTTGCTGGAACTTAATAAGACTGTAGAGGATTCCACCTCCTGTTAGAGGTAAGAAACCAACCAGCCAATTTTGCTTCCCTGATGCTGGAGAAGACTGAGATTTACTAGATAATTCCAGGATAAACAGCGCTACGATACATACTCCCATCAGCGAGAAAATTAGGGAATTAGGAATATGTAAGTCATTTTTGCTTGGGAATTGGTTAATTAGCCAACAAAAGAAACCATTGCTCAATATCCCCAGCAGTGGTAGCAGCCAATCTTTGAGTTTAGGCATTGGTGATAGTAGTGAAGAGCTTTCGACAACAGCCTATTGCTTTCCAGTTTACGCGATCGCTTTTGAAAATCGGCAATAGGACTTAAGCTAAGTCTTCTCTCGATAAACAGTCGATTGCTAATTGTTAATGGCTAATTGCTAATTGCTAATTGCTAATTGTTAATGGCTAATAGCTAATCCTGCTCCCTGCGTCGTCAGGCGCTTATTACTTCAAAGCCCGCTTTGTACTTCTACAGTAAGCTGTTTTAGAGAATCGGAAATTTCCACGAGCAAGGGTGTTGGATTGTGGATTTGACGTGTTGAATCTGGAACAGTCGCAACAGATGCTGCTGTACGTTGGACAATTTCAGCTAATGGTTCCGGTGGTTGTAACCGTTTACCTTGTCTAATTACTAATTGCAGTAAAGGTTGCTCATTGGCTAACAAAGATTCCGATGCTAATCCCAAGCGCTCTTTACTAATTTTACCTCCAGCAAATTGGCGATAGATCTGCTTACGCCCTGGATATGTGACTTTGCTACTGGCATGTTTCATGGTAGCAATACCATCAATTTGCACTAGCTTGTATACTCCGTTGACAGGATTACCAGTTACCAGCTTGGTTCCTAATCCATAGCCATCGATACAAGCAGCAGCACTTTTGAGTTTGGCAATTTCATACTCATCCAAATCTCCACTAGCAAAAATCTTTGCCTGAGGAAAAAGCGATCGCACTTTCTGGGACAATTTCACTAAATCCCCAGAATCTAAGCGTATACCTGCTACTTCTATTTCCCCTGATTTTACCCGTTCTGCTAACTGCTCAGCTGCTGCGATCGTATCGTAGGTATCAATTAATAAGGGAGCATGAGGAAAATATCGATGAAAGATACTAAAGGCATCCTGCTCACTCCCAGATGTTGCCGCGATCGCCATTACTAGAGAATGAGCCATAGTGCCGCTAGGTTTTTGCCCTAACTTCAGGGCTGCCAACACATTCGATGTCCCATCCAACCCTCCTGCTAAAGCTGCCCGAGCTGCCCAAACTGCTCCCTGGGGACTAAAAGCTCGCCTGGTACCAAATTCTAGTAATTTGGTATGAGAGCCTGCTACATCTCGCAACCGTGCTGCCTTAGTAGCAATCAATGTTTGATAGTTAATTGTGTTTAACAGGTAAGTTTCCACCAACTGTGCTTCCCACAAAGGAGCATCTACCCGTAAGAATGGCTCATTAGCAAAAATTGCTGTTCCTTCTGGTACTGCCCAAACATTCCCAGAAAACCCTCCCTCCTCCAAAAGTGACCAAAATTCTTCTGGTGCTCCGGCAAAAATTCCCGTTTCTTGCAAAGCTTCTAACTGGGAGGGAGTGAAGTGCAACTTTTCCAGGTATTCCAGCACCTGTGC
This sequence comes from Symploca sp. SIO2C1, assembly GCA_010692635.1. GTDB lineage: Bacteria > Cyanobacteriota > Cyanobacteriia > Cyanobacteriales > Coleofasciculaceae > Caldora. Next base: position 71,175 of record JAAHGL010000022.1, read on the forward strand.
TAACCCCATAGCAATCAAGTAGCCAAAGCCATCCGGTAAGCGCCGCGCAAATAGTTCAAAAGATGCTGGTGTTTGCGCCAAACCTTCTCCTGTATAGCAAGCTATCATGGTTAACTGGTAAAGGTCAGTTAACAGGCTGTAGTCCTCCGCTGCAATTATTAGTTCTTCGTTCACTTTCTTATATCAAGTTCGGTAGAATACTTACACTATGGTAAAAACAAGGCAGAAGGCTCCAGGGCAGAGGGCAGAAGGAAAGGAGGAAGATTGCAAGGTAGAAGGGAATAATAACTGTTTATCCGAACTTGATATTACACCTACTTTGTTTTTTTACAGGACTTACGCAGCTACACCACATATAGGGTCAAAGGTGCGTTACGCTACGCGATGCTGGTGGCGAAATTAACAATTGGAAATATTTGCAACAATACAAAGGTTATTGAAGCCCCCCAGCCCCCAATTCTGGGGGAGCCTGGACTCAAAGTCCCCCAGAATTGGGGGATTTAGGGGGCATTCAGCAGTTGAGATATCCCTCTTCTGTCACTTTCCGAAATTCTCACGAAATTACGTCATTACAGCCAACGATACCTAACGAGAGAATCAGGGTTTGATCCCCATTTTTCGGAGTCTGACAGAAGAGGGATATATTGCGAAATATTTCGCCAGCAGCGTCCGCTACGCTAACACACCCTACAGATAGAGGCTTTGCGTAAGTCCTGTTTTGCCTGGAAAGCCCTAATTGCGGATCTGTACAGGCATAATCAAGTAAGTCATTTTCAAGCCACCCAGAGGTGTCAGAATAACAGGAGTGTTGGCTTCATTGATCTGCATCTGAATATCGGCAGTAGAAAGCGCTTTCAATCCATCTATTAAATACTTGACATTAAAAGCAATTTCTAAACCTTCACCAGACATTTGTGCTGACATCGACTCTTGTCCACTACCAACATCTTGAGCTTCTACAGATAGTTTGATCTCCTGCTCAACACTATTGATATTAAACTTGATCACATTGTTCTTTTGGTCAGCTAACACTGCAATTCGTTCCACTGCACTGAGTAGTTGACGCCGCTCAATCGTTACCTGACGTATAAAAGATTCCGGAATTAGCTGACGATAAGCTGGATATTGTCCTTCTAGAGTGCGGCTGGTTAAGCGGTGCTCTCCTCCTTGAAAAACAATTTGACCCTGCTCAAAGTGAAGAGCAACCGCGTCAGTAGGTTGACTCATCCCGAGCATTCGTTCTAGTTCCCGTAGGGCCCTAGCTGGTAAAGTCAACTCTAATGGAGAAGTATCAGATGCTCCTGCTGTAGGGGCTGCATCATCCTCATCAGTAGGATTGTGGTTTGTAGTTTGCACTACTGCTAGTCGGTGTCCATCTGTAGCAGCAAATTCCAGGTTATCTTGCTGCATTGTTAGGTGAACCCCTGTAAGTACTTGCTTACTTTCATCAGCACTGGTGGCAAACAAAGAACCCCGCAACCCTTCCATTAAGGCTTCTACTGGCAGTTGAACTGCTACTCCATCCTTAACTTCTGGGAGTGAAGGAAACTCATCAGCACTCATTCCTCGCATTTGATAGCGTCCTGAAGCAGAAGTTAAGATCATCTTGATACTATCTCCTTCAGCCTCGGTATCTACTACTGTACTATCGCTGGTGAGGGTAATTTCTCCTTCTGGTAGACGAGAAACAATATCGTTGAGTAGTTTGGCAGGAATCGTAATTTTTCCACCTGTTTCCACAACGGCGCTAAAGCTAGTCTGAATACCCAAACTTAGATCAAAAGCGGTCAGTTGTACCCTGTCAAGTTCTGGATCTGCTGCTAATAAAACATTGCCGAGTACAGGATGGGTAGGACGAGAGGGAATTGCTCGACTAACTAGGGAGAGGTTAGTATTCAGATCACTTTGGGTACAAACCAGTTTCATAATTGGGAATTGGGAATTGGGAATTGGGAATCGGGAAGCGATAGCTTATGATTCCCCGCATGTAATTTTAACCCTGGTTTAACAGAGTGTTAAATCAAATACTAGCGCCTGTGGAAACTGTGGAAAAAGTTATGCCAACTTCTTAAAAACAAATGTTTGAGAGATTTTCAGCTTGTGGAAAAGTAGAGGATAAATTACTTGAAGTTAGTAAATATAGCGTTTCTCATACTTGTGAGGTACATTAGTTATTGTTTTTTGGGAATGGGGAATGGGGAATGGGGAATAGGGAATAGGAGATGTACCTCATGGATGCGAGAATTGGTATAAGTATTTCTACTAAACAAAATTTTTCACTGAGTCCTACTTGTAGTATTAATGCGATCGCTTAGTTGACGAAGTTTCTGAGCCAGAGCTGGATCAGTTTTCCGTAACTGGGCAATTTTATCGCAACTGTACATCACCGTGGTGTGGTCTTTGCCTCCAAATTCTTCACCAATTCGGGGTAAGCTTAAATCAGTATGCTGCCGCATCAAGTACATACTAATTTGTCTAGATAAACTAATTTCTCGCCGTCGAGAACTACCTTTCAAGTCTTCCACCGAGACATTGAATGCCTCTGACACAGATGCCAAAATCACCTCAGGCAAAGCCTTGGTTGGTTTAGTCGGTGGGTTCAAAATCGGAGCAATGTTCTCGACTTTCATCGACAAACCCGAAATTGAGATATGAGCCACTGCTCGAATTAAAGCTCCCTCGAGTTCCCGAATGTTAGAAGTGTAGTTGCTAGCAATGTATTCAATTACATCTCGCGGCAGACGGATATTTTTGTCCTCTGCTTTTCTTTGCAAAATTGCCATCCGCGTTTCTAAATCCGGTGGCTGTATATCAGCAATCAAACCCATAGAAAAGCGGGAACAAAGACGTTCTTGTAGGCGAGCCATCTGATTCGGAGGACGATCTGATGCCAAGACAACTTGCTTACCTGCTTCGTGCAAAGTATTGAAAGTGTGGAAAAACTCTTCTTGGGTATATTCCTTACCTTCGATAAACTGAATGTCATCCACTAAAATCACGTCCGCAGCTCGGTAATGCTCACGGAAACTCTGCATACTATCCTCACGAATTGCTGCAATCAGATCGTTGGTAAACTGTTCAGTAGAAACGTAAAAGATTTGGGAATCAGGACAAATATCCAGGCGATAATGACCAATTGCCTGCATCAAGTGAGTTTTGCCTAAACCAACACCGCCACAAAGAAACAGAGGGTTAAATTCCCTTCCTGGAGATTCTGCTACTGCTAGAGAAGCAGCATGAGCCATGCGGTTATTGGAACCAACGACGAAACTAGAGAAAACATATTTAGGATTTAGCTCTGTTGGTCCAGGCTGATGATTAGCTGTACTATCTGAAATATTAGGAGTTACGGGGAGTGACCAAGAAATATCCAAATCACTATTAGATTCCTCATCATCCCCGGTGGTTGCCGTAAGTTGGATGTCTACTGCTTGACCCAAAATTTCCTCGACGACTTCGGTTATGGTAGTAATGTAGTACTTTTGCAACCAATTTCTGGCAAAAGGATTAGGGGTACGAATCACCAAACAGTTATTTTCCAGCTCTTGAGCACTAGTACTCTTAATCCAGGTTTCAAAAGTAGGTCTACTTAGTTGTAGCTGTAGACGCTCTAGTACCCGGTCCCAAAATTGTTTGAGGGAAGTTTCCACAAGCTTTCCTTTACCTTAATCTTGACCTTGGTTGCGATTGTTAGCTTTAATTTAACCCCATCATGACTGAATCACTACAAATTGCTCAATTAGGCAACCCAATTCTGCGGCAGCAAGCTCAATCAGTAGATAACTTATCAGATCAAAAACTCCAACAGTTAATTGACAAACTGATGACTACTGTGGTATCAGAAAGCGGTGTTGGTATTGCCGCACCTCAAGTATCTCAATCCTATCGCTTGTTTATCGTGGCGTCTCGTCCCAATCTCCGGTATCCCCACGCGCCAGTGATGGAACCGACTGCTATGCTTAATCCCAGAATCATTGCTCACTCTACGGAGATGGTAAAGGATTGGGAAGGGTGTTTAAGTATTCCAGGTATTAGAGGCTTAGTTCCCAGATACCGGTCAGTAGAGGTGGAGTATACTGATCAAGAGGGGCAACTACAACGGCAAGAATTGACAGATTTTGTTGCCCGTATCTTTCAACATGAATACGATCATCTTGATGGCATCGTATTTTTAGACCGGGTGGAGAGTACCCAAGAGATTATTACTGAACAAGAGTATCTCAAGAGAATTGGCTGAGCTCAACTTTTGCAATAACTAGACAATTTAGCAAAATGATCGAACATCACCTCAAAGCTTTAGGTTTTAGGTTTTAGGTTTTAGGTTTTACGTATAATGAGAAGCGCTGATGAAACAATTTGCAGTAGGTTTAGTGGTAGCTAGCTTGTTAGTCAGTATAAGTGCCTGCCAAACGACACCCCAATCAACCACAGAATCAACTGAAAGCACTCAACCAGGACTACCAGGTAAAGGAGTCACTGCCCGTTCTGCCCATAGTAACTGGATAGAAGAGCATTTCCAAACTGAGATTGTCAATATCGGTCTAGAAAAACTAGGCTATAAAATAGCCAAACCGCAAGAACTTGGCTACCCAGCGATTTATTTAGCTGTAGCTAATGGTGATCTAGATTACAGCACTATTAACTATGAAAGGTCTCATAAAGGCTTCTTTGAAAATAGTGGCGGTGAAGCCAAGCTAGAGCAAGTCGGAGTCCTAAATCCTAAGGGAATGAGCGGATATCAAATCGATAAAAGAACTGCTGATGAACATCAGATTACTAACATACAACAACTCAAAGACCCCAAAATTGCCCAACTATTTGACTCAGATGGTGATGGGAAAGCTAATTTAGTCGGTTGTAATCCCGGTTGGGGTTGTGAGTTTACGATCGAACATCACATTGAGGTTTACGGGCTGCAAGATACTGTTGAACATGATAAAGGGCAATACATAGCTTTACTTGCAGATACGATTACTCGCTACGAACAAGGAGAAAGTGTTCTTTACTATGCCTATAATCCTCACTGGATCTCTACAGTCTTAAAAGTGGATGAAGATGTAATCTGGTTAGAAGTTCCTTTTACCTCTTTACCACAAGACCAGGAAAAGGCAACAGCAAAAGATACATCAATAGATGGAAAAAATCTCGGATTCGCTCGACAGAGACAGCGCATTGTCGCTAACAAGCAATTTTTGGCTGCTAATCCGTCTGCCAAGCGTTGGTTTGAGCTAGTGACAATTCCTACGGAGGATATGAACACAGAAAGCCTACGTATCAAAGAAGGTGAAAATACCTCAAAAGATATCCGTCGTCATGCCGAAGAGTGGATTGATAAAAATCAAGAGTTGTTTGATGGTTGGGTAGAAGAAGCAAGAGTTGCTGGGAAAGCAGCTCTTGTGGACACTAAACCACCTGATAAATAAAACTCAAAGTTGCCCAAGCATTCACATCTAAAGCATAATTGTCAGAAATACTGCCGATTACCTCCGGTTCAACTGCACTAGCATAATGTAAATCTTGCAGCAGAGCCTGCACTACTGGTAGAGGCTCAAATAAATCACCAATTCGCTCCCCTTCTCCTTTAGGACGCCTTGCAGCTTGTAGTACCTCAATTGCTTTGGGAAAAGGTGCTACACTACAAATCACTTGGATTTCTGCAATGCCCGCTGGACCTGGGATAATCCAATCAAAAGCAGTAGCATCTTGGGGTATGGTTAGGGTTTCTCCTGGTGCAAGCATTCCTTCTTGAAGATTTGGTTTGTTGTTCGCCTGGCTTGCTGTCTCAGGGGATTGAATTTGGTAAAGAGCGATCGCACTACTACTGGTATCAAAACCCAACATCATAAAATAGACTGGGCGATCGCTGTAGTTTTCTAACCGATATTGGATGCGACTTCCACTCTCTACAGTTGGGACATTTGCTTCATTTATACCAAGCTTCAAGTCACTATTGGCTCTTTGAGCTGCTGATGCTCGCAAGGTTTCTCGTTGCATTACTAGTAGGGGTGAATAGCTATTCGCCCCTACTGGAGAAATTACCTCTAGGGAAGCTCGAACACCTAAACGGGAAGATCCTTCATTCGCCGTCAAACGTAGTAACTTTGCTGCCAGTAATGTTTCTAATTTTTGAGTGAGTCGATTAACTGCAGATCTTACAGCTTCTCCAGTTTCTCCAGTTGTATTGCGAACTAAGTCACCAGCAGGATAGAACAGTCCGTAGCTTTCTGTATTAACGGAGGGATCAGTTGCCGATAAAGTTGCAGTTTGGGCAGCAAGCAGTTCTCCAAACAGATAATCAGCAGGCTGTTCACCCGCTGCTACTACTGAGGAAACAGAAGGGATACCGGCAAAAGCACTAGTTGCATCTACCCGCTCAATTCTTTGCAGGTTAGGATCTAGAGCAATAGTAAGACCGAGGTTGTGAGGTAATACCCGGACAGCTTCTTGAACTAGTTGTCCAACTCGTAATTGGTAATTACCAACATTATTACCAAGCAATCGTGCCTTCGCTTTTAAACCATCCTTGGAGCGTATTTGCAGTTGGATGGAAGATGAAGAGGAGACAGAAGCCTCCTGCTCTTTTTTTTCTACTCCTTCCTCAACACTCCTGGCATCATCAATTTTTAGTAGAGAACTATTACCGTAATACTCCATAACCATCGCTGGTAAACCTGCCAACCACAGCTGTACTGTTTTGCCGTTATCTTCTACTGCGGTGACAACACCATCTGCTCCAATACTAGGGTTAGGAGGTAAGTAGTAGGCAAGAAATGACCTCTGTTGTCCCTTTTGGCCAATTAATTTGGGCTGTTGCCTACCAGCAAGTTGCTTCACCGTGCCAGCAGCACGACTCAAGCTTGTCTGAATGGTAGTAGCTGGTGTAGCTTGCCATAGATGCTGAGTCAAAGCATAGGTAAATAAGCCAGCACTGAAGCCTTTCCAGGGAGCCTCTGTTGCCATTTGACCGGGACTAGCGGCAGCGAGAACCACCACTGGCAGCTGTCTGAGCATTTTGGCTTTCGGCCATTGCTCTGGAGAGGATTTGAGGCGAACCCGCATTTGCTGTTGAAAAGCTAGTTCTCCTGGACTAGGTTCTTCTGCTGGAGGATTAGGATAAGACCTTACCCTAAGGTTGCCTTTAATTGGGCTATCAGCAATAGTATGACTAGTATCAAGTACTGTGGTGATGTGATCTGTAGCTAGCGATCGCAATAACAATACCAGAGTTTCTTCCAGCAAATAGTTAGCGACTTGCTTACTTTTGGTTGGTAAAACACCATCTACCGGCACCCAGCTATTTTGCATGTGTGGGGGATTGTTTGGTTCGGACTCATCAATGCTCTTGAGACAACTTCCATAGCCACTGAAGTGGAAAACTACAACATCACCGGCTTTAGCTTGTTTAGTCAAATGCTCAATAAAAGCTGTTTCAATATTCTCCCGACTGCCTTGGTTATCTGTCAGCGTTAGGATATCGCTAGAATTGAAACCAAATCGATGAATCAACAGTTCTTTTTGCAGTTCAACATCGGTGAGGCAACCAGCTAACCCTTTGTTACCAGAATATTTGTTGATACCCACCAGTAATGCCAACTTCCGCCCACCAGGTTGAGCCAGCACCTGGAAATAGCGTTCTAACAGAGGCACCGCTAAACTATGATCACCCAAAAGTGATAGTATCGTCTCACTGACACCCAGTGCTGCCAGTCCCAAACCAGCTTTTTGCAGAAAATTCCGCCGATTAAGTCCCATATTTGCTTGTACTTTCTCAGCTTCCAGGTATCAGCCTACCAGGAATAATTCAACTGTCAACAGCCCCACCGACTGATAGGATAGGGCCTGTAACTAGAAGCAGTGTGGATGCCCATTCTTTCCAAAGATGGGAGGGATAGGAACCATTGGTATCAACTTAAAGTGAAACCCTTGCCCCACTGGGTTGTGGTAAGCTGCAAAATTATAGCTATGATTCTAACCTACTTTTTTTGTAACTCCTGGTAATCTCTTGGTGTATCAATGTCAATTATACCTAGGGGAAAGGGAATACTGAATACTTCTTTGTCGTATTTGTTAATTAATTTTTTTGCTCCCACAGTTTCATCTAAGGTGGTGAGTTCCGAGAAAAAGCTTTGACTAAACAAAACAGGTACACCTAAGGTATCTGCATATTGGCAAGCAACGATAGGTTTTCCTGTGGAATAGTATGCCGCAACTAGATTATTGATAATTTCAGTAGAAAGGAAAGGTTGATCACAAACAGTAATAACTGCTGCTTCTATATTTTCATAACAATTTGACAAAGAGAGAATTCCACTACGGATTGAGGAACCCATGCCCAAATGCCAATCTGGATTTTCAACTATTTTTATAGAATACTGGCTAACTTCAGAATGTATTTGTTGTGCATTTGCTCCCAAAACTACCACTATAGGTTGACAAACGGAAGCTATTGTAGTCTCAATTGTATGACTAAGTAAGCTGCATCCCTGATAGGATAAAAGTTGTTTAGGAGAACCCATGCGAGTTGATGCACCTGCTGCCAAGATGATAATGGCAATATGTCCTTCTACTGGTATATTGCTAGTTCTCATTACTTATTACTCTCGATAAATACGCTCAAAGCTAATGGCTAATGGCTAATGGCTAATAGCTATTAGCTAATGGAAGAGAATTGTTTCTCCCATTCAATTGGGGGCGCGAAGCGCTCCTGGGGAGCTCTTGAGAAACTAAAAATCATATATTTGGGGCTGAATCCCTTGATATAAGGAGTTTATGACTTCTTTTTATGTAAGGAAAACTCTTGTTCCTCCTGCCTCCTGCCTTCTAACGCTCATTACTTAAAATAACTTCAATGTCTTTCATGAATTGGTTCAATGCGGTTTTTTAAAAAGCCGCCACTACGATTTGTTAATACAGCTTGAATTTCAGCAATGATCGATAAAGCTATAGTTTCAGGTGTATCTGCACCAAGATCAAGACCAACGGGAGCGTGTAACTTTTGTAACTGTTTTTGGCTACATTCTACTCCCTGTGTACCTAAATCTCGTAGTAACCTTTCCGTGCGTTGTTTAGATCCTAAACAACCTAGATAGCTGATATTATAAGGGATTAGTACTTTCAAAATTTCTAAATCGTCCAGGTAATTATGAGTCATCACCACAGCAATGGTGTAATCATCAACACCTATTTGCTTGTGTAGCATTTCCCTACGGGTGAGAATCACTTCATCAACCATAGTAAAGCGCTCTTTAGTTACCTCACTAGCTCGACAATCAAAAATCGTCACCCACCAACCTAAACCTTTGGCAAACTCTACTACTGGTAGAACATCACTACCAGCACCAAAAATTATCAGATGTGGAGGTGGCTTAATCAATTCAATAAAAACATCAACTTTAGCTAGTGCTAGTTGGTATTGATTAAAACTTGAATGTTGATTACGTAGAACAGTTTTAGCATCTGTGAGTATCGCCGCACTTAAAGAAGGTTCTTGTATATCAGTATTGACGCTAATATTAGAATTGAGTATTAAACGTGACCCAACCTGAACCTTAACTTTACCTTCTACAGCAATAACAGTAGCAATAATACCTGGTTGCTGCTTTTGAAAACATTGATTAATAAAAACCAAGGGATTAAATGGAGCATCTTGTTCTAGGCGCTCAATTAGGATTTGTACTACTCCATTACAGCCAAGACCAAATCCCCAAACTAGATCTTGATCCACATTAGTGTCATAAGTGACAACTATTGATTGTCCATCTGGCATTGAGACACGAGTATGTTCAAATACATCATTTTCCAAGCAACCACCGCTGATAGTTCCTATCATTTTACCTGTTGATGTCATCAACATCCTCGCACCGGGTCGTCGATAAGTAGAGCCTTGAACATTCACAACAGTAGCGAGAAATACTGGCTCAGCATCATGCTGACTTGCGGCAAATGCTGCCAGGATAGCATTTAGCTCTTTTGTCATTTGTGATTCGCTTTTTTATGTCTACCTAGTTCTTAATTTTTTGAGGAACAGTTGAATTTACTGATTCGCGAGCGTGTAAGTGGTTGAACCAATCTCTTAAGTGAGGATACTCCAACAACCAATCTTCATTTAAACGCAAGCTGTAGTAACCAAAGGAACATAGCGCAGCTATATCTGCTGCGGTCCAGGTTTCATCGCCTAATAAGTATTTAAACTGGGATAATTGTTGCTCGAAAATGGAAAAAAGACGATTAATTGAGGTTTCTAATTTTTTACGATACCAAGGGGAGGTTATATTGTTAGTCAAGTTGAGTATCCATAAATTGATGATATTATCACCTAAATTATCTGCTAGTTCTTCCCATTTACGACACTCAAGCTTTGTCCGAGGCTCACTTGGGTAAAAACGAGGTTCTGGATAAGTTTCGTCTAGATACTCTGCAATTAATGTAGAATCCCAAATAACTATCCCATCTTCATCTATCAACACAGGAACTCGACCAATAGGAGAAATTTGGAGAAATTCAGGGGGCTTATTACGTAAGTTAATTTCTTTGAAGTCACAATCTAATTGTTTCTCTGCTAACAAGATTCTGATTTTACGAGAAAAATTTGATTGCTGATGATAATATAATATTCTATTCATTGGATATCTCCAGAAAAAATATGAATTTTATTTCATACAATTTTATACAATACAGGAAACACCTGCAAGAAGTAAGTAAAGCACAAGGAATCGGGTTAGATAACTGATATAATTACACGGATTGCTTTTAAATTAAGTAAGTGAGTATAAAACCATTGATAGAAAAGGTAGCTATTATTGGTGCTGGACCTGGGGGTTTAGCTGTTGCGATCGCACTTCGGAAATTGGGATACGATGTTCAAGTGTACGAAAAAGCAAAAGATTTTCGCCCAGTTGGCGGTGGACTAGGATTGCTCCCAAATGGTTTAAATTTCCTTGCTGCGATCGAACCTGGCATAGTAGAAACTATCAAAAATGCAGGTTGTGAGGTTAGCGCAAGCGTTGTAAAAAATACTCAGGGTGAAACAATCCGCACTAACCCTGTAAATAGGTATCAGGATCAATATAATCAGCCCTTAATCACAATTTGGTGGTGGAATTTGCAACAAATTCTTGCCTCTAAGCTGCCCTCTGATAGTATTCATCTTAACCATCGTTGTATCGGTTTTACACAAGATGATGATCTTGTGACCATAGATTTTGAAGGCGGTAAAAAGGTTAGTACAGATTTACTTATTGGAGCAGATGGCATTAATTCTGCAATTAGAAAGACTTTAATTAGAGATGGAGAACCTCGCTATTTAGGAAGTATGTCTTGGCGTACTGTAATTAAATATCACCAAGAATTACTTAATGCCAGTGAACTAGCATTTGTCAAAGGGAATCAAGACTTTATGTTCTTGTTAAATCTTGGCAACGATTACATTTATTGGGGATATCGTCAATCATCATCAGATTATCTTCCTTCTCAAGATGCCGCTGCAGTTAAATTGCGCATTCTTGAGCAAGTGGCAAATTGGGGAGAATCATTACAAGCACTAGTGGAAGCAACACCAGCAGAGCGAATTTTTGAATCACCAATTTGCGATCGCTTACCGCTTAAATTTTGGAGTCAAGGCAGAGTTACTTTATTAGGCGATGCAGCTCATCCTATGTCACCTTCTGTTGGACAGGGAGCAAATAGTACTTTTGAAGATGCATATGAACTGGCGTTGTGCTGTTCTCAAGCATCCAATATTCAAGAAGCACTAAGTGATTATGAACAAAGGCGTATTCCACGTACAAAAATAATGCAAGAGCGTAGTGCTTTAGGTGAAAGGCGTTACTTTACAAGCGCTCATGAGGCTGATGCTCAAAACATGGAGGAGCACTTACAGATGAGTCGTGAACAATTTCAAGATTGGGTTTTCAACTATAAACCTTAGTCAAAATGATAATTGTATTTTACCTTAATCCTCCCTCCCTGCTACCTGAGTTGTTACATGCTTATTACTTATTCATTATCCCTATATTCAACCAAAGAAAATTAATTGAGATATAAGATGAATCATCCCTACAAAAAAAACGTTGTCATTATTGGAGGAGGTCCGGCGGGATTAGGGGCAGCTTTAATGTTAGTCAAAAGAGGTTGGACGGAGATTACTGTTCTGGAAAAAAGACCATCGGCGGATTATTACGAGCCAGATAAATCCTTTAGTTATCAAATTGATGGTCGAGGACAGAAATTAACCTATTTATTAGAACTTACTCCCAAACTAGCTGATTTGAGTGTCCCTAATACTGACTTTTACTTTACTATCATTCAAAAAGACGGTACACGCAAAACTATTAAGCTACCCATTGCTGATTCTAAGCGTAAAACTGCCTATTGGTTGCCAAGAGCAGCTTTTGTAGATCTATTTTATCAAGAAATTACTCAACATTGGCAAGATTCGATTCAGGTCTTATTTCAAACTGAATGTGTAGAGATTAAACAAAATCAAGATAATTTAGAAATTATTACCCAGTCTAGGGACAAACAACAATTGACCTTGACTCCTACTCTGGTAGTAGGTTGTGATGGCTTAAACTCTATTGTCCGTCAAACTCTTCATCAATGGCAACAAGGAACATCAGATTCCTTTGTCATGCAACAATTCCCATCTCCTAGTACTGGTTTAAGATACAAAGTGCTTACTCTCCCTCCCCAATTTCCCCTATCAGAGACAGCAGGAGATTTAGCACAATCTACAATGGCTTACGGCATTAGGTCTACTTTTAAAGGGCGTCAAAAAGCAATTTCTCTGGGGTTATTACCCTTTAAAAATCCTGATCAACCCAGAACCGCAAATATTATTACCTACCCAGATCATGAAATTTGGCAATTAGAAGCTACAGCAGAAGTTGAACAATTTCTGAAACAAGCCTTTCCTCAGCTTCCCTTGGAAAAGATTCTGTCTCCTGAAGAAATAGCTAGATTTACCTCCAGTGATGGTGGTAAATTTCCGATTCCTCAATATTGTTCAGGCTTGCATCAAATCTGGGGACAACCTCAAGATAATCAAGGGACAGGGGTAATTTTATTGGGAGATGCAGCTCATTGTTTTCCTCCTGATATTGGACAAGGAGTTAATTCGGCTTTAGAAGATGTCTATCTTTTGCATGAAATTTTGGCAGAAACTCAAGATAATCTCTCTGAAGCACTCCCTCGGTATGAAAGTTTACGTCAACCTGATATTAAAGCCTTAATCCGCTTAGTACAAATTAGCTATCCTTGGCAATATAATCAAGACCCTTTACAGAAAAAGTTATGGAGTGTTAATTTCTTTCTACGCTTACTTTTGAGTCGTGGGTTTCCTTTACTGTTTAATCCCCATTCCTTCATACTGATTCAAAATCATGAACTATCTTACTCAGAAATCCTTGCTAAAAGTAACGGCACAACAAAGGCTTTAGGTATTTTGGCAGGATTAGCAATATTGACTTTCGCTATCTTGTTTGGTTACTTTCGCTACTACTAAGGAATAATTTCCGTCACTACCCTCTCACCCACACCACTACTAACCACAATACTTTTATCCTCAAGCCTCCCTACTGCTGTCTCACCTTTGGTACTAAATACGGGATCAGTTTGTTGATAGATCACGTTACCAGATGCTTGAAGATTTTGAGTTGGAATTTCCCACTTCAGCCGATTGGCATAGAGTTTAGCTTGATTGCGGCTGCCGATGCTTTGGACTCCGCCTGTTAAATTAGCAACTTCTCGCTCCAAATCTACTTGACCTTGGTTACCTGTAAGTGTAACTTTTTCTTGCTGATGGAGAATTTTGATCGGTTGATCAGAGACTACTGTTTCCTTGTTTAAGTCCCAAACAGTTAAATTACTCGACATCAACAGTGGTGGCTCTACCGAAGTCAGTTGAACATTCTGTTTCAACTTGGTTATCTTAGTTTTCAAGTTTACCTCAGACTGATCTGCCTCCACTCGTTCAGTTACCTGCTTGTCTTTGTACCGTTCCATCTGAATGCGCTTGTTTCCAGTCAGCTTCTGCTCTTTGATGTGCCAAACCAAACGTTCTGTTTTCATGTGCAAGTTGGGCCTTTTGGAAATCGCCGTGACTTGAGTGAGTAATTCTAGCTGCTGCTTGCGACTAAGGTATCGCCCTTCCTTTGCCGACACTTGAATTTGTTCGGGGGGATTTGTCTTCAAGTTTTGGGGAACAAGGTTATCTTTGAGGTTGCTGCGAACAAGATTACCTTTGAGGTTATTGCGGACAATTAATAAATCTTCCTGAGGACGCCATTCTAACTCATCTCCCTTAAAATTAGCACCGTTGCGGAGATCGGTGGCACTAATCTCTCCTCTAAGCAAGATTTTCTCTCCATCCTCTCGAACTTCTCCACTTTTCGCCGACACCTTGAGGATCTTTTCCCCATCTTGAAACAAATCACCAGTCGGCTGTTCAATACGAGCTAGTTTTTTGTCTTTAGTGTAGATTGCTCGCTTTGCCTTAACTTGCCATACAGGACGCCCTTTTTGATCAGCATGATCGAGAGTTATATTGTTAAAAATTAGGCTTCCTTCAATTTCTGTTGCAGAAGTGTCTTGTTCAATTTTTCTTGAGGTGTAGGTTTGAGTATTACAAGCAGATAATAGCCCAATGGAAAAAAAGGCAAATGTAAACGCTACAAATCGTTTAACCTTTGCCATTTTTTTTAATTTCTGTCCCAAGGGGACTGCAAAATTACTCTTCCTGCTCATTAAGAAGACCAATGCCAGATAATGGACGGTAGGAATATTGGGTGCGAGGCATCTTTTGAACCTGTTCTTTGATGTTATCCAGGTCGATGTAGCGATCAGCTACATTAATCAGACTATCACTAGTCATCGAACGCAAGCTAACTACCTCAACCCGAGCACCTCGATAACTGATAGCATCTACTGCATAGGCAAGATCCCCATCGCCACTAACAAGAACAGCGGTGTCGTAAGAACCAACTAAAGCCATCATGTCTACAGCAATTTCTACGTCCAAATTCGCTTTTTTAGAGCCATCTGGCAACTGAACTAAATCTTTGGCGATTACCCGGTAGCCGTTGCGACGCATCCACAGCAAAAAACCTTGTTGCTTCTCGTTAGTTCGATCAACCCCAGTATAAAAGAAAGAGCGTAGTAACCTTGAACCACCAGTCAAACGACACAATAACTTGGTGTAGTCAATTTCAATTCCTAATTGCAGAGCAGCATAAAATAAATTTGAACCATCAATGAAAATAGCAACGCGACCTCGATTTTCTAAAACTTGCTCAGGTGTAAAAACTGGATCTGTATTAAAGTTATTCAACATGGTAATTGTTATACCTCATTTGTTATGTAATTTTTTTCTCAAAAAAAATGATGCCTCCTTGCCTCATCACCAAAAATTTTCTAGCCATCATTAAATCTTATAGCTAAGACGCCAAACAATATTATTCTTGTTCCAGTGGCACAAAAACTGGTTTTGGTTTATTCAATTTTTGATTAGGGGGTAAGATTCCCCAAATTGAGTGAGTATCATAAGTTGTGGCTTTGATCATTGTTTGGTTATTGAAGTCGATGGTAAAACCTAACTGATGGTAGATATCAGTGCTGATATTAGGAATAACTGATGATAGCAAGTAGGCAGCAAGCCTAACGGATTCTAAAATGCTATACAAAACTTCTTCGACTGCTTGCTGTTTACCCTCCTTGTATAGGCTCCAAGGAGCCTGCTCATCAATAAATTTGTTACTGGCTCGCACCAAAGTTAGTATCTCTCGGCAAGCTTCACTAAAAGCCAGAGACTGGTAAGCTCTAGCAACTCGCTCTCCTAGTTCTAGACTGATGGATTTTAGGGGATGATCTACAGGAATATCTGAGGCATTGATATCTGGTACACGAGCTTGACAGTATTTGTTAGTCATTCCCAGAGTACGATTGAGCAAATTGCCCAAGCTTTTTGCTAAATCGGCATTGACAGTATCAATAAAACGAGTTTTATTAAAGTCCCCATCTCGCCCAAATTCAATCTCTTTGAGAAAGTAGTAACGAACTGCATCAGCACCATAGCGATTAACCAGTTCTACTGGATCGAGAGTATTGCCTAGAGTTTTTCCCATCTTCTGACCATCCTTAGTAAGAAAGCCATGCCCGAAGACACAATATGGTATTGGTAGATACGCTGACATTAACATTGCTGGCCAGTAAACTGCATGAAAACGCAGAATATCTTTACCAATTAGATGCAAATTGATTGGCCACCATTTTTTTAAGGCATTTTCTAGGGTAGGTTCGGTATCTGGCTCAAGGAGTGCAGTAACGTAGCCTAGTAAAGCATCAAACCAAACATAGATGGTGTGTTTAGGATCTCCCGGCACAGGGAAACCCCAATCCAAATTAACTCGTGAAATTGAAAAATCCTGAAGTCCTTGTTTGACAAAGCTTAAAACTTCATTGCGACGGCTTTCTGGTTGGATAAAATCCGGTTGCTGTTGATAAAGTTTTTCTAACTGGTTTTGATACTTGGAAAGTCGGAAAAAGTAGTTTTGTTCATCCCGCCATTCAGCTTTTATATTAGGGTGAATTGGGCAGTATTTTTCTTCTAATAGCTCCCGTTCTTCTTTGAATTCTTCACAGGAGACGCAGTACCACCCTTTTTGTTGTCCTAAGTAAATATCACCTCGTTCCCAAACCCGACCAAAAAATTCTTTGACCATCGCCTCATGACGGGGTGATGTCGTGCGACTGAAGCGATCATACTGAATATTTAACTTTTGCCAGAGGGTATCAAACCCATCAACTACCTTGTCACAATGCTCTTGAGGCTGTAGTCCTTTACTTTGGGCGGTCCGCTGAATTTTTTGTCCATGCTCATCCGTACCAGTAATTAACAACACGGATTTGCCTCTTAATCTTTCAAATCGAGCTCTTGCATCCGCTGCTATCGTTGTATAGGCACTCCCAATATGGGGTAAGCCATTGACGTAATAGAGCGGTGTTGTAACGGCAAATGTGTTTCTATTTGTATCGGTATGACTCATCTGAGTGAAAAAAACGCCCTCCTATAACTTACTTCTAATTTTTAGAGTATGGCTATGAGTATTAATTGCAATTGCTGCTATATTCAATTACCTTCTGCTATATTTAATTAACTTCAGGTAACCCCTTGGACAACAATAAGCTTAAGTATTTATACTTTAAAGCATCTGTCAACATGTAATATTAACCTGTTTTGGTGACATCCTCCTGCTATTCATCCTAACGGGTAGAGCCTGAGCTGTCCGGGCTTCCAATCTGGGTTTTCTGCTTTGAATGTTGTAGATCTACTCTTGCAGTACACGAATCTTGGCTTGCACTTTCCAGCAGAAATCACAAACCTGTGAGAACCAAAAGGCAGGTGCATCTTGAGGGAGCATCCCACCTATGAATCATTGGTAACAAGTTAAGCCAAAAATGTCTTTGTCAAGGAGCAGGGGAGAGGAAATACAATTTAAAGTAAACCCAGCCAGGTTAATAAACCTTGACCTGTGATCAATTCCAATAGCAACAGACCGACAAAGGCAATCATGGCAAATCGTCCGTTGATTTGCTCAGCGTAGGGTGTCCAACCAAAAGCTGGTTCTGGTTGGTTATCAGATTCCGGGAAAGATTGTTCAGATTTTTCAGGAGTAGAGGTTTCAGAACTCATGGTTTTAATTAAGGAACTCCAAAAAATAAATTATCAAATTTTTAGATTTGACTTGCTTGTCTTACTCCCCCAGCTCCCTGTGCTCCCCCAGCGAATGGGATTTTTTTATTTGGAAGTCCCTTAAGCTTCCTCCTCAACTGTTGGAGACTGTATATTTTGTACCGATTCAATCAGCGATCGCACTTGGGATGCTCCCATTGATGATTCAAATCCCAAGGGGAATTTACCCCGCACAAGCATACGTAATCCCAACGGACCCAAACTAATCAATCCCTTGATATCTCTAAAGGAGTTGCCTACTACCTGCAAACCAAACTTACGCTCATCAATCCAGCCTCCTTGTTTAACTAAATTAATTAGTACCTTGCGATGGCGGATCTGTCGGCTATCTTGGTCATCCTTGCGGTCAAGAATTTCCTGTTTTATTTTACCTATTTGATCCATAGGGGCAACATCCATCGGGCAAACTGCGTTGCACATATAACAGCGAGTGCAACCCCAGACCCCTTGAGTACCTCGATTGTGTTCGC
Source organism: Symploca sp. SIO2C1 (assembly GCA_010692635.1). Lineage (GTDB taxonomy): Bacteria > Cyanobacteriota > Cyanobacteriia > Cyanobacteriales > Coleofasciculaceae > Caldora. The sequence continues at coordinate 89,391 of JAAHGL010000022.1, forward strand.
CCAAACGACTTTCCTTTTGATCATCACGAGAGTCTGCTACCATCCGTTGTGCCTTAGCTAAAGCATGAGGACCAACAAAATCTGGGTTGACCTCCCGAGCATTGCATTCGGAATAACAAGCACCGCACAGAATACAGTTACCCATTTGATCCAAACGCGATCGCTCTTCAGGAGTCTGCAAAAACTCTCGTTCAGGAACCATCCTGGCGCTAGTGCTAATATAGGGGTCAACATTTTCCAAGTTGTCCCAAAAGCTACGCATATCTACAACTAAATCCTTAATTACCGGCATATTACCTAGTGGTGCAACAGTAATTTCTGGAATTTTCCCTGAACCGTCCCGATGCAGCCTTTGTAATTCATTACCAATATTTTCCTTACAAGCCAGAGCTGAGCGACCATTAATACGCATACCACAACTGCCACAAATTGTATTGCGGCAATTTTTGCGAAAAGCAAGGCTCCCATCCTGCTCCCATTTAATCCGATTTAGGCATTCGAGAATTGTGTTTCCCTCTTCCACCTCCAGGGTATAAGTCTGGACAACGGGAGAGGTACTTCTAGTCTGTCGAATAATTGTAAAACAAACTTGCATGGTCACTAATCTGCTACAAATTTTATTTTATAAGATTGATGAAAAATTGCCTCCCTATGAGCTACCACCGGGTGAGCGAAAAAAAAGGGTGGGGAGATGGGGAGATAGGGAGATAGGGAAACAAAGGAAAACTAATGATTTGAGAGGATACTTCGCTAGAAATTTCTTCCCTAATTTCGCTCACCCGCTACCACCAATACAACTCATTCTCACCAGAAAAGGTGGTCGATAAGCTCAGTTATTTCAATAGTAGGATAAATTACCGCTAGAGAGCTGTCATTTTATACTAAAATACATCTATTTTGAACTCCGATTCAGAGACTTGAGCTGGAGCTAACTTTCTCATGGCAGCTTAAGTGAGTGACCAAATAATCGGTTATTGTGGAAATAAGTGAAGATTTTGATAAGTGATCTAAAAATTGTTGTCAACTTAGATGGATTTAACGATATATTTTTTATAGAGCCAAAACTTGGCATCAAATAATCTTTACCATCCTGAAAGTTGAAGGATATCTTGTGAGCTCATGACAGAAACCCAAACCGCTACCCTAACAGGTAAAGCATTGCTTCAAAAAGTAAAAGAGTTGTCACACTTGCCTCGGCGGGAAACAGCTAAGCGCTGTGGCTATTACACCATAACTAAAAATGAGCAGACTCGCGTCAATTTAACCGATTTTTATGACGCAGTGCTAGCAGCCAAAGGTGTTCCCCTAGATCCAGAGGGTGCAAAAGATGGTCGTGGTCGCGAGCCGACCTATCGTGTGAGTGTCCATAAAAATGGTCAAATTGTTATTGGTGCAACCTACACTCATTCAATGGGATTAAAGCCTGGTGATGAGTTTGAAATTAAACTCGGCTACAAACATATCCATCTCAAACAGGTGGATTTTGAAGCAGGTGAGAACGAGGAAGAGAAAGAGCTTGCTGCTCAGGAAGCATAATTGCTTCTCTAGGGAGGATGGTTGCTTGTATTTAGCCATCCTTGAACCCCTAAATGATCTGTAGCTCCTCACAATTTGCCGCTCTCGCCAATGGCTATCTTTGATCAGTCAGCTCATGAGTGGTTGTTGTTACTCAAAACATCAACTGCTGTTGTCAAAGCTGTAGCTTTTTTCCTTGCTTGGGCAGCTTTGTGGCTGCCACTGGCAATCCCCATTGCTATCTTACTGAAATGGCAACCTAATAAGCCTTTAGTAACAGAGCAAAAGCTGCCATTACTAGCAGCACTCTACCTGGTCGCCCCTCTGATCTTATGGGGGGCTTCTTGGGTAGATAAAGTATCTTTTTCTGATTATGGCTTGGATTGGGAATTAACTATTGTAGGCTCACTGTGCTTAGGATTAGGTATGGGAGTTTTGGGATTGACCATTGTCTTTTTTAGCCAATGGAAATTGGGCTGGGTTGAATGGCAAAGTGAAAATTGGCAGCTTTTAGAAAAAGTATTACTACCGATACTTTTGTTGGGATTATGGATTGGTGTGACAGAGGAGTTGGTTTTTCGTGGGTTTTTACAAAATCAACTTCAACAAGACTACTCAATTTGGGGAGCGGCAACAATTGCTAGCATCATCTTTGCACTATTGCACCTGATATGGGAACAACAAAATACCTTACCTCAGCTACCAGGATTGTGGTTGATGGGTATGGTATTAGTACTAGCTCGTTGGGTAGATGGCGGTAGCTTAGGTTTAGCGTGGGGACTGCACGCTGGCTGGATTTGGGGTTTAACTTGCTTGGATGAGGCTAAATTGATTTCCTATACAGGTAAAGGTCCAATTTGGGTGACTGGTTTTGCTGGTAATCCCTTAGCAGGAATTGCAGGTTTAGTTTGTTTATTATTAACTAGTCTTTTGCTCTTGCTGCTCACAGCTTAACATGGGTTTCAGGTGTTAGGTGTTAGGTGTTAGGAACAGAGAAAATCTAAAATATTAGACTTTGGACAAATATGATGGTAGAAAATTTTTATCTTCCATGATCCCAAAAAGGTTAACATCTTTTTCTAGCAGACATGCATGACCAGATTGCGGCAACACAAACATCTTGGCGTTTGGTATACAGTTAACTAGGCGCTCTGCTTCGGTTACTGAAGGTAATAATTGGTCAGCACCACTGGCAATAACCAAGACAGATTGGGTAAGGCGTCTCAGTTGAGTTTCATCAACATCAAAATTACTTACCAGAGAAATTCGCCAATCAGTAGTTGTTGCAGGTATAGAACGCATGGCATCTAAAAGGTCAAGGCGCTCCCTATGAGTCATCCTCCCTAAGGCAGATAAGAATGGTAATAGAGCCAATGCAGACGCTTGGTAAATACTTTCTGGCAACCAGCAGCTTAGTTGTCCTCCCCATCGCAGCCAAGGTCGGTGATTAAAAGAAGTCGCTGGGTTGCTTAAAATGATCCTGTCAATCAGATAGGGGGCCCTCAAAGCCACCTTCACTGCTAAACAGCCTCCGAATGACTCACCACAAAGATAAACGGAACGGGACGGTTGATCTTTTAGAACTCCTTCAATTAGATGGATCACTATTGTTGTGAGTTCTTCCCAATTACTTAAATCATCTGGAGGAAGAGCAAATGCGCGAAGATCAAAAGCAGTTTGCAAATTTTGGGTTTGTGATCGCAACAGCTGACCTGTTCCATCCATCCCTGGTAAATAAACAAATAACGGTAAATCGGGATTGACACCTCCTAGTGTGAGTAAACAAGGACGATTCTTAACTTCTAGCATTAAGTAAGTTCCTATTGAATCTTAGAGACTAATCATAGCTAAAATAATCAACGAATTGTCAAAATATAACGACCACGATCATCACTGTCAAAGGCATTAACAATTACTTGATAGACACCGGTTTGAGGCAAGGTAAGAGTGAGTTGGGAATTATTATTGGTCTGACTAATGTCATCATTTTCGCCAATCATCCGACCCTCTGGATCAAGTACTGCCAAAAAAGTATCAAAATCAGGACTTGCCAAATCGATTGTCACTGACTGACCAGCACGACCTTCAAAGCGATAGGCTTTAAATAAACTGCCATCAGTAGGCAGTACAGAATCTCCAGAACCAAGAATACCTTGTTGCTGCAAAATGAAGTTATCTTGGTTACTTGAATTGCCTATATTAGCAGCAGTTACCTCAGCACGCAAACGGTAAGAACCTGCTTGTCCTGCTTCATAGGTATTCGCCATCAGTAAATAGATCCCGTTAGCTGGTAGGGTAGTAACAATTCGGGAGTTCGCCGTGCTGCCACTATCATTATCCTGGGCAATTTCTTTGCCATTGCCGTCGAGCAAAATTAAATAGGGGTTAATTTCCCGACTGCTCATGTCAATTTGGACTTGCTGACCTGTCCTACCTTCAAAAATATAGAGGTCAAAGAAGCTATTATCAAAGGGCAAAATATTGCTTCCTTGACTCAGTCTACCTCTGATTACCGAACCATTCAGTGGTAGTGGTTGGGGTTGTAGGTTACTAGGGGATCGCTCTTGACGCACTGCTGTTCGAGGAGCACGTCCCGCTCGTACATCTGCGAGAAAAGGGAGTACTCTATCAATAGCGATCGCAAAACCAATGCCAATATTGCCACCACTGAGGCTATCAGTAAAAATAGCACTATTGACGCCCATCAATTCTCCTTTACTATTCAACAACGGTCCCCCAGAATTACCGAAATTGATGGCAGCATCAGTTTGAACTAATCCTCTTTCTTGGTCAATGCGGCTAACAATGCCAACAGTGAAAGTTCCCTGAAAACGACCAAAGGGATTGCCAATAGCAAATGCTCTTTGACCAACTTGTACAGGATTCTGAGCGAAGTTAATAGTGGGGAGATTTCTTTGTCCAGGAATTTGCACAACCGCTAAGTCAAGCTCATTCCGATCAAAAGCTATCACCTCTGCTTCCAAGCGTCTACCATCTGCCAAAACCACCCTAACAGTCCGGAAACCTTTGACAACATGAGCATTAGTCAAGATCAAACCATCTTGACTGATAATACTACCGCTACCAGTAGAATCACCTGCTTCAATCGAGACTACTGCTGGACTTGCTCGTTGATAGACTCGAATGTTGGTTTGTTCATCTACACCTTGAGCAAAGGCGCTGTTGGGTTTTAAAGATAAATTGAGTAAGTTAACTGGAGCGATCGCATCAATGGTAAGGGCACAAATTGTCGCTACAATGACAATCATTCCTGATGTCGTGATATCTAAGTTCTGGCACTCATTGTTTGATTTGACACTCTGCATGGATGGAAGAAACACTTTTGGGAAACTGTAGGAGCGTTAGAATTTGGGCGACAATTTAAGCACATAGCCCTAAGTATAAGCTAAGACGCATTTAAAATACTTAGTCTTAATCTCTGCGTCCCCCCGTCTCCGCGTCTTCGCATCATTACTAATTCACCATTTAAATGCATAACAGCTTATCCATCCCAATATTCTACTCCTAACCATCCGAGCACAGCATCCCATATTTTTTGCTAGCATTATTAATAATGGGGAAAGTATGCGCCTATATATAGCTTGTTGAATAAAAGCAGAAACCTTGATAGATAAAAGGGTTTCAAGTCATTACTATCGAGAAACACACTCAGCCGCAAGGGGTTTGGGCGAAGCATTTGGACAGGTATATACCGGGTTTATGTGCTTAAATTATCACCCCAACAAGAAACACACTCAGCCGCAAGGGGTTTGGGCGAAGCATTTGGACAGGTATATACCGGGTTTATGTGCTTAAATTATCGCCCCAATGCTTCGCCCCTACTGCCTCCTGCCTTCTAACGCTCATTACTCATTACTCATTACTCATTACTCATTACTTATTACTTATTACTCATTACTTATGGTCAGTTCTTCTCTCTCTTCGACAACAAAAAGCGATCGCTCCACGGAACTCGCTGAACGAGGGTGGCGCGTTGTCACGGAGATCCAAGCTGATGGTACGATGGACAGCATTTATGTACCGCTGACTTCTGAAGAATTTCTCCATCCCCAGGAAGGTTTTCATTTGCCCAATAGTACTTTTCACGATGATGTAACATCTCATGCTAGAGATATCTTGACCCGCCGTTATGCAAACGCTCCCACAGTTGGGGTTTTCCGGGATTTGTTAATTGAATGGGATATTCCTGGACAAAAAGATCTATGTCCTGATACTTTTGTTGCCTTTGGCATTACTAACAAGGAGCAAAATCGCTCTAAGTTTATTGTGGGGAATGAAGGGGTTCGTCCGGCTTTTGTCTTAGAAGTGGTTTCTCCCCGTTACCGGAAAGAGGATCGGGAGATCAAAGTTGTCAAATATGCTCATACTAGGGTGCAAGAGTACGTGATTGTTGATCGCCGCCGCCAACGGGGAGAATGGGTGGAGGAGGTGTTAGGTTATCGTTTAACTCAAGGTATTTACCAACCGATTGTTCCTGATGAAGAGGGACGTATCTACTGCGAGACAGTAGGATTGCTGATGAGCTTGCAGTCTGGATATTTGGTGATTGAGGATGCCAATACTGGTGAACGTTTGCTTTCTTCTTTGGAATTGGAGACAACTAATCAGGAGTTGGAAGCAACCAATCAGGAGTTGGAGACAACCAATCAGGAGTTGGAGACAACCAATCAAGAGTTGGAGACAACTAATCAGGAATTAGAGACAACTAATCAGGAATTGGAAGCCGCAAAGGAATTAGCACAACAACAAGCAGTAGAGATGGCAGCACTGCTAGAGCAATATCGGGAACGCTTCGGGAATTTACCGGATTAGAGGGAAATCACTGAAAGCGGTGGGAAGCCAATTCCCAATTCCCAATTCCCAATTCCCAATTCCCAATTAGAAACACTATAGTTCATTCAATATCCCACTCTACAATAGCAATATTCCACTGACCTAACTGACTGGTTTCATAAGCTACATAGCGCCCATCACCACTAATAGTTGGACGTCGCACTGAACCTCTAACGCCTCCCGAAAGAAGTCGTGACCTTTGTTTGGTTCTATCATAAACTAGGATGTCTGTTTTTCCTCGTTCGCTAGAAACATAAGCAATAAAACGACCATCACTACTCAATGCTGGTTGATCTTGGCTGGAGTCACGGCGATTGAGATTGGGTAAATCAACTAGACGCTTTTGCTGCAAGTCGTAAAGAAAAATATCCCGGCTACGGTTGCGGTCTGAAGCAAAAGCCAGATAATGACCATCACTGCTGTAAGCTGGAGATCCGTCAGACCTTTGGCTGTTGATTCCACCTGAGAGGATTTGTGGTGGTGAAGTAAACTGGTTAACGCAGCTGCTGGTAAGAAAGACTAGTGCAAGAAGGCAGGAGGCAGGAGGCAAGAGAAATCGATTTTTATTCATTGTTGTGAATTTTTTTATCGCTTTTATTTTCCCTACACCCTAAACTCCAAACCCTACACACCACACCCCACACCCCATACCCTAATAAGGTTTTGGCAAATCAAGCTTTTTCCCAGAACGGTCATAGACTACAATATCCCACTGACCATTCTCACTAGATTCAAAAGCAACTCGACTACCATCTGCACTGATAGTCGGGTTACGTACTTCGGCAGTCAGATTTTCTGTGAAGTTGCGTAACTGACGTGTTTCCCGATTATAGAGATAGATGTCTGAGCGACCTTGGCGACTAGCAGCAAATACAATGATTTTACCATCTGCAGAAACCCCAGGGTGAGAGGCGATCGCATCTAGGGAATTCAAACCTGGTACATCAATCAAACGTCGTTCAGTGGCATCATACAGATAAATATCCTGACTACCCCGTCGGTCAGATACAAAAACAATATACCGCCTTGACAAGTGGGGATTTAATTCTGAAGCTGGACTATTCAAACTACGCCCTGTGACATCGAAAGAAAAATTCAATAGGCGTACAGGACTACTACAACTAGTTAAGCAACTTGCAAGGACTAATATTGTGTTTGCTTCAATAACCCTAGTTAAGACTGACATGAGGACATGGGGAGGCGGTGAAGTTTTTATTATGGGCAATTAGGCAAACTTGATATAACAATAGAAATCCGGCTCTCAGCCTAAGGCGAGGCATTTTGGCTAGGTATTAGGTATTAGGTTGCCTTTAACAAAAAAAGAGCTTTTTTCTAAATTATAAATTACGCCTAATGTGAATTAGATGCCCAAAACAGACAATATCAATTGCGGTAGGGGCGGGTTCACCAACCAATTCAGGAAACCAACAAACCAATCAGGTAAACCCGCCCCGGTTTGGCGCATTATCATTGGTTTCGGTGACCGGGGCGGGTTTAGCAAAATTATCGTTGAGTATCCAAGTTTCGGTTGAACCCGCCCCTACAATATGTACAATTTAATTCACATTAGACGTGAATTCTAAATTTGGTTGTTTATCTTCGGGAGCTTTTGCCATCAGGAATATCTAATTCAATATTAGGTCCTCTGTCCAACACTTCAATATCCCACTGACCACGACGACTAGTTTCAAATACTATATAGCGTCCATCAGCACTAATACTGGGATTTCGCAACCAACTGACATATCCCAGGGTGAGGCTTTGGGAGCGTTTCGTGACCCGGTCATAGAGTTTGATTTCTGGGCGTCCTTGATCGCTGGCAAGATAGGCGAGGTAGCGACCAGTATAGCTCAGACTAGGACTCTCAGTGATCACTTCTTGTTGATTTAAGCGGAGCAAATCTACTAACTGTCGCCTCTGTAGATCATACATGACTATTTGGCGATCGCTACCCCGGTTAGATACAAAGGTGATAAATCGACCATCACCGCTCAATGCTGGTTGCTCATCCGTATAGCGGCTATTCAGGATAGCTGGAGAAATTTGCTGGTTGGTAGGGCTACAGGCTACAACCATACTTGTCAAGCTTAACCCAATAGTCCAACTCAGCCATTTTTGCATTAGCCCTGTGCTCCTACTTCCTGCACTAGGATATGCTCAATAATCATAATCGCCAGAATTATTGCTTTCTTCCTCAGGAGAGTCTAATGGTTGGAAATCAACATAATCATCTGGTGGTATAGCGTCAATATCTGCTTGGCTATCTCGAGGAGGTCGAGATACTCCTCGTTCTTCAGGTGGACGACGCCTTCTGGGATTAGAGAAAGCTTCTTCAGAACTGGTTTCTGGGGGTTGAGAACGAGGACGCCGAGAGCGAGATGGTTTGTCTTCCCAATCATTATCGAGGGAGACATCCCAATTATCTACAGGTTGTTCTGGAGAACGGCGGCTCGGACGAGAGCGGGTTGGTTTATCTTCCCAATCATTATCGAGGGAGGCATCCCAATTATCTACAGGTTGTTCTGGAGGACGGCGGCTCGGACGAGAGCGGGGTGGTTTGTCTTCCCAATCACTTTCTAGGGATACATCCCAAGTATCTACAGATTGTGCTGGAGGACGGCGGTTTGGACGAGGGGGACGTCTACGGGGACGCTCTCCTGAGCCATACTCTTGTGAACTACTTCGACTTCTTGGATTGCGTACTTCTCCTTCATACCTTTCTGTACGGCGATCGCGGTAATCATCACTTCCTCGAAGCCGACGATTGCTGTATCGCTCCTCCATCGAATCTAGTTCTTCATAATCTTCAACCTCTGCTTGTGTGCGATACACGCGGCTTACAGGTCGATCATCATCCACAATGGGTGTATTCCGCTTTGCTTGTTCTGTAGCAATACTCCGTAAACGAATGGTTTCAAAGCCAAAAAATATAGCAGAACCAGCCAGTAGATATTGACTAAATTGCAGAATTGGATCAAGTCGCCATCCTTGGGTTAAGAGAATCAAGCCGCACAAAAGTCCGACTGCTGAAAAAAATATATCGTGGTCTCGTGACAGCTCTGGACGTACAGAACGCATGAAATAGAGACCTACTCCTGCTACTGCCAGAAAGATTCCCAGAAGACTGGCTGAGTTTGCTCCAAGATTTAATTGTGCTAGCACAATGGCTGAGTTCAGCCCGAAGTTTGTTACCATTACTGCTCTCCTTCGTCAGTCCTATGGTAGCGAGTTATGTATACAAACCTCTACTTTAACTGGACATACCGATGAAAATTTGTTGAGTCATATCATGTCGGCCTAATTACCTGTAATAAAAACTTCTCCGCGTCCCCGCGTCTCCGCGTCCCCGCGTCAACCTTAACGATAAGTATTCAACCCGACATGATATTAGTCATTTAATAGCCATTAAGTAACAAAATAGGGCAGTGAGTCTCTCAACTGCCCTAGTCTTTAATTAGGCTGTGGAAAAGTACAGCTCCTGTTTAAGAACGTTGGATTTTATCCTTCTGGCTAATCCAGATTAGTGATACTGTTATCGGAATCACCACAATGACAGCACCCAAAAAAAGACTCCAGAACAAGTTTACTAAGGAAGGCGTCATGGATCTTTAACCCTTTTTGGTGTTTTTTAATATGTGAGCTACCTGATCTCATTTCAGGAGATAGGTTTCCTGTCTCATCCGTTGATGCCTCTACTCTCGGTGAGGAAAGCTTTGGTCTTACTCAGCGTCCCCAGGCAGACTCCCTGGCTCCCAAGGAGTATATCTTTTTGACGCTTGGTTATCGCGCTGGTGGTTGGAGTTCCAACCAACTATGTATTTATGTTACCAGTTTCTGTCACGCTATTGTCATCAAAGCCATTACATTGCTACAAGAGTCTCTCCTAGAGGTATCTGGAGGATTTTAAAACATATAACTTAATAAAAGTGAGAGTAATTTAGAAAAAATACTTTACAAATCTTAAAACTTAGGTTAGTATATTTATACACAGACACACAAACGTCTGCTGCACCTTGAAAATTCATTAAGTTATCATACCCAACATGACTACTACCCTACAGCAACGCGAAAGCGCTTCTGTTTGGCAGCAGTTCTGCAACTGGATCACCTCCACCAACAACCGCATTTATGTCGGCTGGTTCGGTGTATTGATGATCCCTTGCTTACTCACTGCTACCACTTGCTTCATCATTGCCTTCATCGCTGCTCCTCCTGTGGACATCGATGGCATCCGTGAGCCTGTTGCTGGCTCCTTGCTTTATGGCAACAACATCAT
>JAAHGL010000220.1 GCA_010692635.1 Symploca sp. SIO2C1
TAGGGTTTGCTGAATAAAAACAAGAGCTTTGTCAGATAAGGGTTTCAAGCCTTTTTTATCCAAAGCAAGTACAAGGTTTTTCGACGATTTGTAGTAAAAATCCTTTCATTTAGCGATTGCCTGAGCAGTTTCTAATGTCCGGGAAATCCTGACACCACAAAAAAATGTATTTGTCAAAAATCTCTTGAACCTTTACTGAATAACCTTCTTCCTTATTTCTTCCTTCTGCCCTCTGCCCTCTGCCTTCTGCCTTGTTGCAACGATAGTGTAAGTATTCAACCAAACTTGATATAACAAGTAAAAAAATGACTATAGCCACACAACCCCTAACTCTGGAGCAGTTCTTAAAACTCCCAGAAACCAAACCCGCCTCAGAGTTTATTAAGACCAAGATTGTTCAAAAACCCATGCCACAAGGAAAGCATAGCCGATTGCAGTTTAAATTCTGTGCGGTTGTTAACGAAGTAGCGGAACCACAGAAAATTGCAATGGCATTTCCAGAGCTACGCTGCTCGTTTGGGGGAGACTCGGTTATCCCGGATATCTCAGTGTTTCGGTGGGAAAGAATTCCGGTTAGTCCTTCCGGGATAATTGCCAATCGCTTTGAGATTCATCCCGATTGGTCTATTGAAATCTTATCTCCAGATCAAAGTCAAACCAAAGTATTGGAGAGATTGCTGCACTGCTCTGAACATGGTACAGAGTTAGGGTGGTTAATTGAGCCAAAAGATGAGAGTATTTTGGTTGTATTCCCAGAGCAACGAGTAAAATTACTTAGGGGAACGGCTCAGTTACCTATCCTTAGTGGGATTGCGTTAGAGTTAACAGTTGAACAGGTTTTTAGTTGGTTAAAGCTCTAAGAACCGTATTTATTTGTCAAGCAAGCAATTGATTGTTCAACAATTATTAATTATCAATTATTAATTATTCATTGGTAAAGTGCGATCGCTAAAGTATCGTAAAGTATTACAAGCTGAGAAATCCCTCAGGGGCTGTAATAGTTCCAAGTCATCTTACTACGACGGTAGTGGCCCTGCTCCCAGAGTCGTGGTTGACTGGGATTGGGATTAGGTTCAGGATTGGAGTAAATATGTAGCTGATTGCCATTGAGAACAATTAACTCCTCACGCCAATCCCCAGATACATCAGCTACGTAGAGCCGATCCGCCTTTTCCCGGAAGCGGTGGAGAAATTTTCCACTCACTGGATCAAAAATGGCTACATCCCCTGATGTGTGCCGCTCTTTGGCAGCAACTAATTGCTTGGATTCCCCTGTCCAATCAATAGTAAAAATAACTTCTACACCGCTGGTAGTCCAACCGAGTGGTGCCACCTTATCCATTTCATAATCAGCAATAAGCTGACCCTTGGCATCAAATACAAAGGGTTTTTGGTGTTTTTTGTAACGGCTGCGACACCAAATTTCCAATCCTGGTAGATTGGGGTCAAAGTCCCCAACAGCAGCATTTTGAGGTTCCTGATGTTCGTAGTGGGTTGACCAGATTAAGCGATCGCGATTATAAAGGAAAATGCGATTGTCACCACTTTCTTCTAAGGCTACTACCTCCAATCCTGGAATGTCTGGACGCACGTCAGCAACTAAGAGGGAGTCGATATGACCTTTGAGGGGAATTTTGAACAGCATTTCTCCGTCGGGTGCGATGATTGTCCCTCCCAAAACCTCTTCTTTGCCATCTCCGTCCAAATCCGCTACTCTGGCTCCATTATGAGCATTAGCAAGGAAATCATCTCGCGTCCACAAAGGTTTGACTTCTCTTTTAAGTAAGTCATCTAGGGAGTAGGCTGCCAAATAACGACCCTTACGATATCCTTCAGCGTTAGTCGCCTGAAGCAGCAAATCTCGGTCCCCTTGACTGCGGAAATTAGCAACTACTAAGTGTTCCCAACGCTCTGTACCTGGTGGGGATTGTATAGTAATACTCTGCTTGCTCTCTCCACTGTCTCCTTGAACAATATGGAGAGTATTATCTTGGGTTAAAAACAGAACCTCCGTTTTGAGATCCCCATCCACATCAGCTGCTTGGACACCGGGAGCCTGGTTTCCTGGCAATCCCTGATTTTCCGACTTCTCACTCAGCTGGATGTTGATTTGCTTGCTCCAAAGTTCTTCACCAGAATGACTGTAAGCGGCGATGTAATCTGGCTTGGTAATAATAAAGTCTTGGTAACCATCATTATTTATATCTGCGGCAATCAGTCCACCAAGGCGGCGATCACTAGGAGTAGGTTTAAGTTCAATAGTATTAGCTCTTTTTGCCTGGGATTGTCCTACACATCCCCAGTTTAGAAAACTAAAAAACACTAATATTAAATATATCTGTAATCGACGGATAATTAATTCTTCAGAAAAAAGGCAGAGGGCAGAGGGCAGAAGGCAGAAGGTTCTAAAGGAAGCTGACTTGTTTTTCATCTTCTTCTTTAAATCTTGGCTCTCAGAAATGTAAAACGTATGTAATCTTCGTTATCAAGACCAACAGGGACATCTTCAATGAGTCGTTTACGGAATACTTTGAGTATCTCTAGCTGCTTAGCTGGATATAGTTTCGCAGCTCTTATTTCCCTTGCCATGAGAGTATGCACTACAACTTCCTCAATGAGAAAATCTCGACACTGAGGACTCTGACAAATTTTGATACGGTAGTGTGTTGATGCTGCCAAAATTATCCTCCAGCTTATCCATCATTTATCGATTAGTTATGTTACAGAAAACTCAGTTTGAATTACAAACTCCTCTGTGACACTCTCGTCACCTAACACCACTTTAACTGTAAATCTTTCGACCGGTTGAGCAATAAACTGAAAGAGTTTAGTTTGAGCTCAATTCTTCATTAGCCCCAAACGTTTACCGATCTTTCTCAAGATAACCAGATCCGCTTCCTCTAAACCGATTGACCATAACAGCACCCCATAAACAAAAAACATGCTTCCGGCAGTAACCAGGAATGCCAGAAAGTAAGGCATAAATGCCAGCCAAGAGCGTAGAAAGAAACCAATTACAATAGTGAGACTTCCTGCCAGTATGGTTTTTAAGTAGCTCCAGTTAAACCCCTGAACCTGCAAAACTAGATAGACTTGCACAATCCGCAGCAAATTGACTCCTAAAATGCTGATACCTGTTGCCACTGCTGCTCCCAGCATTCCCCATCTGGGAATCATTACCAGATTCAATCCAATGTTTGCGATCGCTAAAGTAAGATCGCCAAAGAGTTTAAGATATTGATGTCCTGACATTGCTAACATGTGCACAGCAAATCCTCCAGGACCTGCTCTTGCTAATTGCCCTCCTGCTAAAATTACCAAGGGCAACCAGCCGAGGGTAAATTCTGAGCCAAAGACATGGAGGATATCTTCGCCAGCAACTCCCACAATTAAGAACAGAGGTAAAGTTAGAGAGAAGCTCCAACGAGAAGCTGTGCCAAAGAGTTTGCCTAGTTGTTCAAAATCTTCGCTATTGTAAAGATTGGCAATCATTGGTGTAAAAATGGTCACCAAAGAGCGAGTGAACAGAGTCATCAGCAGTGCTGTCTGGGAAGCGGCTCGGTAAATCCCCACATCTGCTGCTGTTCGGAAATATCCTAGCATCAAGGCGTCTGTCCAGAGCATGACTAGCCATAAAAAACTGCCAAAGCATAAAGGGAGTGAAAAAGCAAGTAATTGCTTACTCTCGAAAACAGGCTTAACCTTTTTGCTGAATATGTCAGGAAAAATGCCTCTGATGAAGTAAACGGTAGCTGCTAAAGCCACAATCAGAGCAATGAGCCAAGCGATAGTTGCACCCCAAAGTCCCCAGCCGATGGTACAAAGTAGTGCAGCTATTAATAAGTTAGTGAAGGGTAGCAGAACTTCCCAAACATAAACCTTGTATTTTGCTATCTCAAATCCCGTAGTTGCAAAGGCTCCTACCGTCATACTAGCCCCAAAGGGAAGAGCGATCGCAAATATCTTTAGTGCAGGAGCAAGACTTGGTTGACTAAAAATCCCTTGGGCAATAGTATCAGATGCGAAAAACAGAGCTATAGCAAAGACTATGCCGCTGAGGAAAGGTAGCACAATCCCTTGCCATAAAATCCCTTTTAGTCGGCTCTTGTCTTCTGTACTATGATAGATTGAGACATAGCGCACAGCCCCAGCTTCAAGGCCCATCCGAGAAAATAGTTCTCCTAGTTGGTAGATAACCATTCCCAAGGTGTAAAGTCCAAAGACTTCTGCACCAAGGAGCCAAGCAAGAACTAATTGAGTTAAGTATTTGAAACCAGTGCTGATAACTTGACCAATAAAGGAGAAGCCAGCTCCTTTGATAAGTTTGTTGAAGGTGGCATTAATTTGTGCCACTAGTTATCTCCTTGGATTTTTCATCGTTATCAATAACTTCCTTATTCTGAACTGGAGTTCAAACTTAATCTGCCTTTTAATCAGGGTTATCATATCTGGTCTAAAAAACTTGATCAGATATCGTAGCAGATAATCTTCCATAAAAAAGACAATCATTTCGTTGATTTTGATTTGAGTTTTTCCAGAAGTTTCTAAACAATAACCAGAACCAGTTAATTCTTTACCTATTATGGATTCAATAATTTCAATTTGTCTGAGCTTGAATTTGTTTTTGAAAACACCAATTTTTTGACCTGAAATAGATTGATTTAGAGAACCATGAATAGTAGCAGCATTAACATAATGTTCTTTTCTATTTGTCTTAGTAATATACTGAGCAACATCACTATGAGCTTCTCCAAGAAAATCAAAGATTTTTGACAGTTCTTTTTCTGGATCTTTAACTAGATTTTCATAATGAACTTCGAGAAAGTCATCTGAGTTGATTTTATTCTTGAATTGTTGTAATGATAGAATATATTTTCTCCAGCGATGGGCTATACCATAGATACTCTTTGGTCCAATTAAAACCCTGCTTAATGACTCAGCTACGTCCCTACCATCACGTATCAGATGGATGATTTTTGATTCTGGAAATATTGTCTTGATCTCTTTCAGATAAATTGCATGTTGCGGGGTCTTATCCCCCCATTTATTTTTACCTTCTCTTTCTGCATAAAGCTCAAAAAGCAATGAAATAACACCTTTAACCGAACGTTCATGAAGCTGGCTACAAAAATCCGATACTGATATTTTCAAGCCCCACAGCTTGATTTGCTCATCGTTCAAAATGTCCTTAACAAAGAGCTTTAGGTTATCATCTTGGTGAAGATCTCCATAATTGTCAAAAATTTCTGAAAAACGCGCAAAGATATGACTTTCTGGAGGGATAGAAATATCGGGATGTGCATCCATCAGCACCTGCAATAAAGTTGTGCCCGAACGCGGACAACCCACAATAAAAAATGGTGCTTTTGTTGAGGTTTCTGTCACTTTTTATCTTCTCTTCGGTTAATTACTCGACAGGCTCAGGTTTTCGTGAACCACGCACCTGTGCTGGAACCCCCATCGCGATCGCATAGGGTGGAATATCTTTGGTTACTACTGCACCGGCAGCGACTATTGCACCCGTACCAATAGTTACTCCATCTAAAACAATCACATGGGCTCCTAGCCAGACATCATCGCCGATACGTACACCACCTTTAGTTGCCAGTGGTTGTTGGACAATTGGGATGTCAGTACGATCAAATTGATGGCTAACACCACCGACATAGCAGCGACCAGCGAAAAGGCAGTGGTGACCAATGTGTACTTCAGTCGTCGAGTCAATGCGGCACTCTGCACCAATATTGGTATACTCACCGATAAAGATAGAGCCAGCACGGGTTTTGAGCTGTGCAGAGCGACCGATTTGCACGAAATTACCAATCTCGATGCGCTCGTCTTCAAGAGCGCGTACTGAGAGTAGCGCATAGTCATCGATTACCACATTGCTACCAAGCTGGATACGACCTGGCGCACGCAATGTAAGGTGGTGACCGAAGAGTGCATTTTTACCCACACTCGCGAATAATTGGGGGTAGAAAATGCGCCGCAGGCCCAGGCCAGCAGCACCAGGGAGTTGACCTACTAGCAGCGTCAGCAGTTCATAGTGCAGAAGTCGCCCCCAACTACGATTGCCCAATACCAAATCCTGGTATTTTTGTACAAACGAGTTTTTACTATTAGTTGAGACAGCGTCGAAGCGAAACTGTTCGTATTTGCTACTCATTAGCATTTCAAGCTTTTTGAAGATTTTTCATTAGTTGTGTAGACTAGCATTACCAAATATTCTGGGCTGTACTCGACACATTCAAGTAGATGAAACGGCGATAATCCTTGATAGAGTTAATAGCGTTGACGCTGTGATAGGAGTTGTTGGAGCAGAGGAAGAAAACCCCTAGGTTCTCCTGGGGGCGGAGGGTTTGGATCACCTCAGTATTTTCTTCCTTGGGATGCCGTTCATACTGGGAATAGGGCTTAGATTCCAGATGCTTGTGGATGTGGAGGTTGCCGCCATCCATACCAATCTCGTCAGCATCGCAGAAGTAGATAATTAGAGATAACAAACGACTTGACCAGTCACAGTGGACAGGCTTTTTGTAACCTTGGGTACTCTGTTCAATGTCAAATCTGACAAAGAGATCGTTTGGGTCTTGTCGGCGACCGAGTCCTAGCCACTTCGCCTGTTTGGAGCGCCACCAGAGGGAAAAGCGATCTTCAGTATAGTCTACGAGTTTTGCTCGGTTCGGATCAACCCGACACTCGAAGCGACTCAAGTGGGGACCAAAGAGTTCTAGAGCCAAATTCAGGAAGGAGGGAGAGTTGATATAGTCATGAAACTCCTTCCAGCTTGGGGATTTTTCCAGAAATTCATCAAACCCTGCGTCCCCTTTAAACAAATCCCGTCCAGTACGAGAACCAATTAGCTGTGGACGCCCATCAAAAAGTTCGTTGGCAGGAAACTCTTCCTTAAGACGCTGGTAAAAATCAGGGTTGAGGAATGGTTGCTTAATTACGTGGGGAAAGGGTTCCACCACAATATTATCTGGCTTGAGATCAATAATTGAGGTTTTGGAATTTTGCTCATCTATGTTGATCATTATAGTTACCTTACTTACTTGACCTAAATTATTTATTGGGTATCCAAGGCTGGGTCTTGCTTTTTTTATTTTTTTTTGCTTGCTTGCTTGCGTAAGCGCCGTGAAGCCTTGAAGGCTTTGTAGCGCATTTTCACTGCGGTAAACACTTCCCCAAACCGTGAGAAAAAGATGACCAGCATCAACTGGCGCGTCCATTTCCGCTTGGAGAAAATAAAGGTAGCCTGACGCAAACCCTCGTGACGGAGGTCTTCTTTAGTTGGTGGAGAAATCGGTAAATGGTACTGGGGTACAGATAGTCCCTGGGTTTCACGCCACTGGATACGCACGAAGGGAGAGACACGCTTGTCACGGTAGAGATGATCAAAACTGGCTTCCACTTCCTGCTGACCTAAAGGCATAGCAGTAATATAGCCCGATTCACGCATCTGTTGTAGGATCTTTTGACCACGTTCCGTGCGGCACATAACCATGCTTGTACCTTCGGGGTGTAGGTACTCGCCATCCTCACCGCGCACCCAAAAGTCGGAAACTGAAATATCCGCAAACTCAGCACTATAGTCAGGACACATCAGGCAACGCTGGGGTGTATAGAGATGGTAGAGGTAATTATAGGCACCATCCTTGTAATCAAACCTGTGCAGGTCGAGGCGCTGACCGTCGAGGGTTTCAATCTGAAACTTGCCGGGGAAGTTACCACCACGATAGAAGAAGCGCTTGATCTTCTCTTGGGGAAGACGACGGTGGGATAGCAACTCAGTAGTACCCTCTTTTTCTAGGGTGCCGTGGCAAGCTAAGCCAATAGTGAAGATTTCCCGGCGTACCAAAGGCTTATAGACTTTCTCCAATTTACGTAAACCCTCAATCTGACAGCCTACACCGACAAAGGCAAACTTGCCTTCGAGTTTTTTGACATCACGTATGACTTTAGCATGGGGTACAACACAATATTTGGAGCCAGCAGTGGCTCGAATTTCTGCCTCGGTGTGGCAAATCACAGGTGTGGGTGTAATTGGATCCTCTGGCTCATAACCCACAGTCAGAGCAGCATCAATTATCCCTTCTTTGACCATACCAATCAGCAGTTGGGAAACGAGTCCACCACCACTGCCTTCTGCTTGCACCTGGGGATTATTAGCGAAAGTTAAAAAAGCGCTCTTGTAAATGCCACCAAGCCCCTCTGGTGGCTGCTCAACCCCAAACATTTTTTGATACTGAGCAGTGTAGTCAAAGTCTATACCAGGACAAACTTTTACGCATAGTCCACAGTCAACACAGGTTTTAGTATCAATAACTGGGTATTTGTGTTTGTCAAAGGAAATGCAGTCTACAGGGCAGATGGGATCGCAAGCACCGCAGCGGGTACATAGATCCTTGGGAACCACATATAATGGCTCACTGTGCTGCTGTTTGTGAAGTGGCAAATAGCCATCTTCAGACATGCTTAATTCTGTTGCCTTCGATTTTTTCAATTTTACCTCTGGGTCCTCAAAGGATGAGTAGACAAATCCTCAAGCAGTAACTTACACCTCTGATTATTGCCTCTGAGCCAACAATTGGCTCACCAGTTCAACACTACTGCGGGCTTTAGCTTGCTCTCGCTGCACCAATGGTTTCATTGCTGTTCGTGTTTCATGGCGCTGTCCCCATGCAGATTTAATTAAATTTGTCAAGGCATTGGTGGTTAGTTGATCAAAGTTGATCAACCAGTTGTCTTGACCAATGGTTTTCATGAACCCTGCTGTTTTAGGGTAGGAGTTAATGGCCACTACAGGGGTGAGAACTCCTGAAGCCAGAATTACCGAATGAGTCCGCATCCCCACATGGACTTCTACCCGCTGTAGTAAGCCAGCAATTTCCTGGTAGGTGTAAGTCGCATTACTGATTACCCGGATGCGATCGCGCTGCTTGACATACTTCAAACTCTCGTTGGTAATCTTAGTATCCATCACTTGGGTGATGGTATACATAATCTCAATGTCTAATTCCTCAATCAGTCGGTCGAGAGTAGACCCAATTGCCTGCAAAAAGCGATCGCGCCCAAAAGTCTTGCTATCCTTACGCCAGTTATCGATGTAGGCATTGATATTGAAGCCGAGAGTGCCTTGCGGATTTTTGAAAAGCCCCTCTTTCTCAATGATTTCCTCCATACGTTTTGTTGGTGGTGGGGTGGTATTGATGGCGCAATCCGCATTAATGTAAACGTCCTGGTAATTCAGTTTCTGTTGCTCAAGTAGCTGCTTTGATTGCTCATCTCGCAGGATCAGCATTGGGCTAGCATCAAGAACTCTTTGCAGAGCATACTTGCCTAGTGATGTGGTAATTGGTCCTAGACTGGCGTTGTAAAGTGCGATGGGAATACCCCGTCTCTGACAGGTTGGAGCGATTAAGGAAATTGTGGAGAGATAGTTAAACAGTGGGTTAAGTAACTTGCGATCAAAGAGAATGTTATCGGTTACCAGCACCAAATCAGCTTGCAACATTGCTCGGAAAGTTGGCAGACCAAAAATCTTGAGAGCACCGTTCCAAGGCATCAATCCGAGTGCCTTGAGATTGTGGTGACCAAAATGGCGCTTGACGAAGTGTGGGTTGAGAGTTGGTACTATAAACAACGCATCGGGATGTGCTGCGGCAATATC
Organism: Symploca sp. SIO2C1; assembly: GCA_010692635.1. Lineage (GTDB taxonomy): Bacteria > Cyanobacteriota > Cyanobacteriia > Cyanobacteriales > Coleofasciculaceae > Caldora. The sequence goes on from JAAHGL010000220.1 coordinate 9,674, forward strand.
GTCTAGCAGATTGCCTAAAATAGCAGCATCACCAGCATTGCGACCTGAAAAGTTACCCAGAACTGTAATTTTTTTCATTTTACCCATTACTGCTCGTAAAAACCTATGCAGATCTACTCATAAGTATACACAGCTAGACATTTACGTTTAGTACTCTGGACTCTACAGCTTGTGATCGCATACTGGTCGGCAATAAGATTTTAGCCAGGCTTTTTCGCTACAATAAACACCGCTTTATCTTGGCTCGGTTGCCATTGGTAATCGATCGCAAAACTGCTATTAGTCAAACTGGCTTCTAATTCTTTCACAGTAAACACCTTGACTAACGGCATCAAACCAAAGAATTTTCCAATCGGTGCGATCAGCTTAAACCACTTCATATTATCTCCAAGGCACATCGTACTAGTGACGAAAATTCCGCCCGGTTTGAGCATTTGGTAAACCTTGGTGATTACCTCTTCTTTATTTTCCAGTAAGTGTAAAATACTGAGTCCTAGTACCACATCCAAGGTGCGATCGCTTACATTTAATTCATCGATACTCAATTGTTCAAAGGTAACATTGGTAATGTTTTGTGCCTCAGCTTTACCTTGAGCAATTTTAATCATGTTCGATGAGATATCTATGGCGTGAATATGTTTAACATAGGGTGCATGAGTGATAGCGGTTGAGCCTGTACCACAGCCAAACTCCAGCACTTCCATATTCGGCTGAAAGTATTCCCGTGTAACCTGTAATTTTTTCTGGTAAGCTGCTTCATCAGCAATGGGTTGTTCTGAATAGCGTTTGGCAATTTTCTCCCAAAATTTAGTTGAATGGTTTATCATATCCCTGATTATTTGATTGATTGCTCTGATATCTACATTTACTGTAACTACGCGAGAGCCCAGCACTGGCAAGATGCCAATGCCACCAAAAACTAATTCTAAATTCTAAATTCTAAATTCTAAATTCTGATCCATCCTTGATCAAGATACCACTGAGCTAACTCCTTTAACCCTTCCTCATCTGAATGAGCAGGCTCAAACCCTAGTAAATTTCTCATCTTGGCTGTGTTAAATGAGCGGTCTTTGGTGTAAAATGCTAGCCGCCTTCTATATATAGGTGGTTCTATGCCAAAGGGACGGCAGATTAGTTCAAAAAAGTCCCCTAAGGTAAACAATGGAGCAGCTGGCAGCTTAATAAATTTGACCGAAATTCCATAGTATTCACTAATAATGGAGATCATTTTATTCAAGGTGATCGCTTCCTGGCTACCACAGATAAAAACCTCTCCCACTGCTTGAGGATGAGTTGCTGTTAGTAAAAAAAAGTTGGTTAAGTCATCAACATGGATAAAATGCAGTAAATTGTTACCATCACCGATTAATGGAACCCACTTTTTGACCACCATCTTGAAAATTTTCAGAAACCTTTTCTCTCCAGGTCCATAGATACCTGCGGGTCTAATTACAGTGACTGGCAGTCCTTCTTGTTTCGCAAAATCTCTAATCCACAGTTCACCTTTTAGTTTAGTTTCTTGATAGACATCCCCAGGATCCATGGGACAATTTTCATCCCCTGGAGGATTTTTCACATGGCCATGTACGCCAATGGTTGAAACGTGGACAAACCGCTTAAACTGTGGTTCTTTTAAAGCATATTTGGCGAGTAACTGCGTACTTAAGAAATGGACATTATGGTAGACAATATCTGCTGATTTTGCTTCTCGAAAAGGAGTGACAATGTGGAATAGATAATTGACTCCTTGGATAGCTTGCTTAATTAAATCTTCATCAAAGACATCACCTCTAATCCACTCAACTTTCATGCCTGTAAAAGGCTCAAGATTAGAGCTAGGGCGAGCAATGGCAACTACATCTAAACCTTGTGCCACCAATTTACGGATAAGAGCTGAACCGGTAAATCCTGTGGCTCCAGTTACCAAGACGCGACTGCCAGTGGGTAGTTTAAATTGAGAATCTTTCATCAGTCCTCGGGAAAGCTACCATAGGGCAAGCTTATAGTACCATGAACTTTACTGGATTTGGTATCATTTCTTGATTGACAGAGTGCTAGATTAAACTTGTGGCTAAGGGAAAATCCTATGAATTGGAAAATTGAACAGGCTCGGCAAAAATTCTCGGAACTAATTAGTGCAGCTGTTGTTGAACCACAATTGATTTACAGCCAAGATCAACTTGTTGCTGCTGTTGTTGAAGCTGAAACTTTTCAGGAATTCCTGGCTTGGCAGCAACAGCATCGCCAATCTTCTTTAGCTGATGCTTTTGCTCAATTGCGTCAGCTTTGTGCAGCAGAAAACTATACTATTGAGGTGCCTTCTCGCACAGATCGTCCTAATCCTTTTGTGGATAATTTCCGTGACATTTCTTTGTGATACCAATATTACAGCGGTTCCCGCTGTTACGAGGTACAGTAACAACAATTGGCAAACCAGTTTCTTAAGTGTTGAGGATTCATTAAGTCGATGGCAACTGCAATGATTTTATCAATCATGGAGGTAGTAGTTGGAG
>JAAHGL010000221.1 GCA_010692635.1 Symploca sp. SIO2C1
TGCTGAATTTTACAAGTCATTGACGCAAAGCTATTACCTGATCCCATATATAGCCTTGAAGTGTAAACCGCTCTGCCTACAGAAACATCTTCAGTCTGATCATCCCAGTTACCCACTCCTGTGTTCACACACTTGGTATCCAAGAGAAAAAGCTTGGGTGGTTCCTCTTGAGCAATTTGCTTGTTTTGGGGAGCTAGAGCCAGAAACAGTATTGCAGTGGCTATGATTTTGCTAATCAACTTAGTTTTTGTTTGCATTGAGGGATAGTCAGGGCAAATGGTGGTCAATTTACCAAGATTTTAATTGAGAATTGTCATTTGTTATTTGTTGTTTGTTGTTTGTTGTTTGGGAATCGAAAATTTCTCTTTTGTCTACCCAGCTCCCTTAGCTCCCCATCTCCCTCAGCTTCCCTATCTCCCTATCTCCCCATCTCTCTCTACCGGAGGAAAATCCTGGGGCGGAATTTCCTCATAGGTAGATTCTGGTAAACTCTGCTGTGGTTGTTTGAGCCTTGTCGAGATCAAACTATAGCCTAAATATAGGGGTAATAATACTACCAACACAGCCGCGATCGCTCCTAGCCAATGTAGGGGTGTCAATGAGGTACCATAATGACTGCGGTAGGGGTCATAGCTCAGCTGTTGCCCATCCATGATATCTCTCAAAGCAATCAATCGCTTAAATCTTACCCGCCGGTCATCAAGTTTTTCTAGCAGAATCCAGCCTGAAGTTGCCTCTTCTTCACACAACTGTCTAAATATAGCCCGGTCTTGAAATAAGTCACGACTAGCTCGCACAATCTTGAATTCCCAACCAACCAGTTGCTGGTCTGTAGATTCTTGATCAGAACCATTAAATTTACCTTGTTTTGGCAGCTTTGTCGATGCTGAATCTTCCTTTGACTGGAAACGAGTCAAAATTTCTTCCTCCTCCTGCTCTTGCTGACTACTAACTACTTGCTGCCAGCGCAGCCATCTACTCACAACTACTGCCTGCCAGCCAAGATTGCCGACTAGCAGGCTCCAAACCATTACTTCGAGCATTTTTTGAGTTTGTTATGCGTTATGTGTTGCTAGTCAAAAAAAACTAATAACTAACAACTAATCCCTAACAGGTAAATAACCCTCCACAACATAATCTGACCCTAGCTGACGCCAAGTTACGCTTTCTAACTTCAAGGCATTTGTCATAGTTGCTAACCCCAAATCCCCCACTGGAGAAGGAGCAAACTTACCACCGATGATTTTCGGAGCAATGAAGACTATGACTTTCTGTACTGTGCCATCGGTGATAGCGCTGGCTGCTAAGGTTCCACCGCATTCCCATAAAACACTCGAAAGTTGTCGATCATATAAATATGCCATTACCTGGCTCGGTGTTAGGAGCGTCAACTCCACCACCTCCACTCCCTTTTTCTTTAGCCACTGTTGTAAATCCGGATTAGCTCCTGCTTCTGTCAACACCAAAGTAGGAGCTTGATCGATTTGCCAAAGATTGGCATCCATTGGTAGGTTAAGGGTACGACTCATTACCACCCGTAACGGATTAGGGCAGTTAGGATTGTGACTAGTTAAATAAGGGTTATCCGCTAATACCGTATTGCTGCCTACAATCACAGCGTCGCAAGCAGAGCGAAGTTGATGCACATAAGTCCGTGATTCTTGACTTGTTACCCATTTGCTATGGCCACTAGCAGCAGCAATTTTGCCATCAAGGGTCATAGCATATTTCAAAATGCCGAGAGGACGTTGGTAGAGAATGCGATGAATAAAGGCTTCATTGAGCTGGCGGCAAGTTGTTTCTTCCACACCTACTACTACTTCAATTCCCGCTGCTTTTAAGCGCTCAATCCCACCTCCTGATACCTTGGGATTAGGATCAACCATACCCACCACTACCTTCGAGACTCCTGCCTTCACTAAAGCTTCTGAACAAGGTGGTGTTCTTCCGTGGTGATTGCAAGGTTCCAGATTGACATAAATAGTAGCTCCTCTTGCCTGTTCACCAGCCTCCCGTAGAGCAAAAACTTCTGCATGGGGTTGACCCGCTGCAGGATGAAACCCTTCCCCGATAATCTTCCCATCTTGAACAATCACAGCACCTACTAAAGGGTTAGGAGTTGTGCGTCCTAGTGCTCGGCGGGCAAGTTCGATGCACCGCTGCATCATAGCACGATCAAAGGAAGTTACTGGAGAGGAAAGTGATGTGGTCTTTTGAGCATTGGGTTGGGCGTCCACAGGAAAATTTTCCATCATATTGTTCGAGAACTGATAAAGTCCCTGGCAGATAAAAAGCTGTCCTAGAAGGATGTTGAGAAACCCACCCTCCATTAGACTAGTAATTATTGTGGCAGCCTGTTACTGTATGCAGAGAAACTTGCGCACAAAAACTGTGTCTATCCTTTTCCGGCAGATTTTAATGGCACAGTGATAAAACTAAACGTGTAGCGCCAAATTTAGTAATTCTTCTTCAGTTTGTTAAGCGGCTGCTAACTATTGTATCTTCTTGTGTCATCCCCCATCAGATACGCCAAAATGTGGGTTATGGTAAGAAAGATAAAGCAAATATTAAGTAATTCTTAAGTTAAATCGGGTATTATAGGGAACAAGGAAATTCCTAACTAAGGACTTAAGAGTTTCTTTGCAGCAGCTGTGCTCTGATAAAATCCCCCGGTGGCTCCCCCACCAGAATTTGTCCATTCACTTACCCAGTAAGGGTCTTTACCCAAAGAGGATATTGTATGACTCCTACAATGCTGCGTCAGTTATGGTCTTTAATCGAAAAGACTCAAGCTAATTTTCTGCTGAAGCTAGATGATACGAGTTTAGTAGACTGGCTGTTGAAGCAACTAGAGCATCAACAAGCTCTCAACCATGAAGAAATTCATATCTTGAGTGACTATCTCAGCAATCGTTTGTCTCTCATTCGGGATATAGCGCAGCAGCGTTAGAAAACTGTACAACATAAAAAGAAAATATTTTCCTGATTGTCAATCCTCTTCTTTCAAGGAGATGTAATTATCCATTATCCATTGTTCATTATCAATTGTTGATTTTCTCCTTATATTTCAGCGTCCCAAGCTGTGAAGTTCGTTGATAATTGTGGTGCAGTTTTGGGTGATATTCCATAACTCCTCTTTGCGGACAGAAGAAGGAGGTGCTAATGGTTGACCAATACGTACACTTATGGGAACAGACGGCGGCATTTTGAGGTTCAGTTTGCCATCCTGTAGGACATGTCCCCCAGTCATCAAAGCCTGGGTCCCCCATAAACAAACCGGTAGTAAAGGGACTTGGTGCTTAGCAGCAAGGAAGGCAGCACCTAACTTTGGCTCTGTAATACGGCCATCAGCAGTGAACGTTCCCTGCACAAATATGCCAATAGCCCAACCTTGGGACAGCATGCCTTGACCGACGCGAATTGCTTTACGATCTAGGGATGCTCGCTTAACTGGATAGGCACCATACAGCTGAATTAGCTCTTTGAGGACGGGGACATTGAAAAGCTCCGCCTTAGCCATATAGGCAACAGGACGATTAACACAACAAGCAAGAATAAGAGGATCGTAATCGCTAGCATGATTGCAGACGATTACTACAGGACCTTCTTGAGGAACATGTTGCTCCCCATAGACTTGACCCTGCAAGTGGAACCGAAACAGAGGTGAGACTACTACCGATTTCAGTAAATGATAAAGTAATAAATTTACTAAAGGTTCTCTGGTGTGATTCATAGTTCATGATCTCGAACACAAATACTACACGCGCTGCAGAGGAATATGTGCCGTATGATCCTTGGTAAACAGAACTTGGTATACAGCAGACTCAGAAACAAAAGCGGCGGCGATACCACAGCATAAATAGTACTCCCACATCCTCATAAATTGGTCATCATAATGATTGGCATCCAGTGTATTCTTGTTAGCCTGAAAGTTTTGTAACCATCTACGAGTTGTATAACCATAATGTCTGACAATGTTCTCAACATCTAGAGTTGCCAAATGGTTACGCTCAAGCTGCATAGAGATTTCAGACAATTTGGGTTGTCCAGAACCAGGAAAGATGTACTTTTGGATAAAGGGATCATGCTTGTTTTTGGATGTATTACAACCTATAGCATGAATCAAGCCCATCCCTTGAGGTGTGAGAACTTGGGCAATATTTCTGATGTAACACCCGTATTCTTTACGAGGTAAATGTTCCATCATGCCAACACTGACAACTTTGTCAAAAGACCCATCAATGGAACGATGATCTCTGAATTGAATTTGAATTTGATCTGTTAGTCCAGTTTTGAAAATATTTTCATTGCCTCGTTCGCAATGTCGTTTGCTGGTAGTAATTCCTATTCCGGTTACTCCATAATTCTTGGCTGCGTAAAGTAAGAGTCCGCCAAAACCACAACCGATGTCCAGTAAATGGTCTCCAGGTTTAAGCTTTAATTTCTGGCAGATACGCTCAAGTTTGTTTAACTGTAGTTGCTCAAGGCTATCCTCTGGAGATAAGGCATAGCCACAGGAATAGGTCAAAGTCGGATCGAGGAATGCCTCAAATAAGTCATCTCCAATGTCGTAATGACGCTGTACATTTTGTTGCTCTCCTCGCAAGAGATTACCTAGTTGAATACCGAATATTTTGAGCGCAAGTGGGATATCTTTTTTGACTTTTTTGTCCAGTTTATTTCTTAATAGAATCGATAAAAAATCTTGAAGTGTTCCCTCTACAACATCAAAATCTCGAGCAATAAAAGCCTCTCCTAAACCTAAATTTCCGTAGGCTAAGACTCTTAAGAAAAAACGGCTATGATGCACATTAATAGCCACATCGTAGGGTTTATCTGGTACTTCGTTATTGTGATTTCCGACGATGCTGTCAAGTCCCTGTCCAAGGAATCTAATTTTGGCATCAACCAGATATCTATCAAGAAGCTGCAGAAACAAATTTTCGGAGATAGAACTAGCTTTTGAGTTAGGTATGGAAGCAGTAGTCATAGAGATAAAATTGAAAGATTAAACGTCATTAACGTAAGTTTTGATTATGTTAAATCAAATTACTAGCTTGTTAATTGCTTCTGCAAAGATTGCAGGAGTTTCAATCTCAGGGGAGTGACCTATATTTGGAAGATATAATTCTTCGTAATCAAGGGTTAGCTCTCGTGTCTTACTTTTATCAGTTTGTTGATGTGAACCATCACATTCTCCCCAAATAATTAGACTAGGTTGTTTTACTGGCTGTAAATCTGGCATTTGTTCAGTAATGTAAAACTGGAAGCAAGATGCAAGAGAAAAACAGGCACCATGTTTGAATGCCCAAAGAGCTTGTTTTGTTAACTCTTGTGCTTTTTTTTGCTCAGGAATTACCAGATCAAACCAAGGACCTACACGCTTTTGTTTGAGCATCTGCAATGCCATCTGACCAAGAATAGGTTTGGTTAAAATTCCTTTAGAATCCCGTCCCGTTCTCCAGTCTAGCACTCCTTGCCAGCTAGGTACTTGATTCAGAACAATATGGGAAACTAAATCAGGATAAATATTGGCAATTTTGATAGCACTAAATCCCAAAACACAAGGAAAACTTAATATATATGGACCTAAATCAAGTGCTATTAAGAACTGAGATAAAGTTGTTGTGATTGACTCAAAATCAAACTGGAAGTTGAGCTTTTTCGGAAATGAAAAGCCAAAGCCAGGTACTTCAAAGGTGATCACTCGAAAATAGCGAGAAAGCTGATCAATAGTCTGATCGTAAGACTCGATGGTTGATGGTGGATCTGTATTGAGGACAATTGTGGGGCCGCGATCGCCAGTAATGCAATAGCGTATCCATGTCGTACCCATATCCATAAAACGGATATTAGATCGAGACTTGCTAGCTACACCATGAAGTACTTCAGTACTTCTTAGGGTTGGTAAAACTGTATCAACTAAGCCTGCAATCATAATGACTCTTGAGAAACTAGGGAATTGGGAATTGGGAATTGGGAATTGGGAAAGATATTGTTTCTCTTATTCAATTGAGGGTGCAAAGCGCTCCTAGGGAGCTCACCAAGTAAAGATTAGTTATTGATCAGCCTACTGAAGAACAGATCGTGATCAATCTGTTCTTCACAAATTAAGATTCAGGAGGATGTTGGATTTGGATACGGATAGTTGGAACTAAAGTATTTGTATCCACCAATGTGGCTGTCATCCAGATGTAATCCACCCAACTCAAAATAATTGTTTTCTTTTAGGTATTGATGAACTTTGGGCAGATTAAAGAAAGGAACTGTGGGATAGAGGTGATGTTCGAGGTGAAAGTTGCCACCACCATATAAAAATGTCCAAAAGGGCGAAGTCATAGAACGTGTGTTACGCCAGTGATCACTCGGATCTGTGTCACCTGTACCCCCATGTTGCTGATAGGTCAGCGCTCCTGTTGATAAAATTAGTGAAATCGTAGGCAGGAAAGCCAAAAACACAAATAATGGCAAATTGTAAATTGCAATCATTGTGTAAAAGCTAATCCAAAGAAACGCAAAAATGGCATTGGCAATAACGAGTAGCCTTATTTGCCGCAAAGTATAACCTGGTAGCACATGCTTCGAGTCACCTTGAAATGCCAAGTAAGCAGCATACATATAAATAAAGTTCTTGTGAATCCTCGATAAAAAGAGCCTTCCTAGGATTCCTTTATACTTTGAGTAGTGCGTAGTGTCATAGTCAGATTCTTGATTTGTATATCTGTGATGCTCTAGATGGCGTGCTGCAAATCCCATATTCATAAAACCAAGAATTGCAGGAGAAATGATTAAACTAATCAACATTGCCAGTTTTCTGTTTTTTGGCAGTAGGCTTCCATGAACAGCATCATGACCAATCCATTCAGACAATACAATACCGCTGCCACTAAGCCAACCCATAACAAGATAAACTGTTATCTTGCAAGCAATAGGAATATCTGTGTAATAGACACCTAGAGAGATAAAAGCAGGAATTGCCCACAAACAGAGCATGAACAAGATTGAGCGGCACAAGTCCCAATATGTTGCTTGAAAAAATGCTTTTGGGATTTGTGGCTTTGGAGGAGTACTGTCAAACGTCCAAGTTTTACCTTGAATTTCAATTGTTTGGGTAGTTGAAACTGTACTTTGCATGGTTTATTCCTTCATACCTTGATAGTTAACAAAAACAAAAAAATCATTAAAATTCATAAAATTTGTCTAGCCAGGACAAAACTCTTGGTAATAATTTATCACCAATTGATGGGTCAAAAAAACCTGAATGACCAATGGCTTGAACACCTAATTCTTGTGGTTCAATATGCCATCTTTCCAGTGAGGCACTCTTATATTTTGCAGCCAGACTATCGACTGAGGGTTTCGGTGCAAATACCCGATCATCACCTAGACTTATAGACAACATCGGACCGGTGTACCGTGCAAAAAGACTGTCGCAGGAACGGTGATTACGGTCTGTAAATTCCTCAGTCAAACCCCAACGATACCAATCAAGTGCAATTCCCGGTGGTAAGGGTTCGCATTGAGCAAGGCGCATCAGCGGATAATGGTTAAAAAGTTTTACACTTAAAGGAAACGTTTTCCAGAAACACCACAAGCCGTATCTACGTAGCTGTCCCCAATATTTCCAATATCCTTTTTGGGCACCTACAAGAACTGCTGCGTTGAGCAAGTGACAATTTTCCATAAAACCTAAAATTTGACCACCGATGCTATGACCCACAATAACTAGTTGTGAGGGATTTAAATGAACATGAGCCCATTGCACAATAGCAGTTGTGTCAATACGTCCCCAATCAATGAGTTCAGCTTGATATCCTTTAATAATCTCAGGTTTCGACTGACCAATACCTCGGTAATCATAGGTCAAGACTACCCAACCTTGGTTCGCCATGAATTGGGCAAATGGTTGGTATTTTTCTTTGGTTCTGCCCATAGCACAGTTAATGACTATGACTCTAGGGGAACCGGTCTTAACCAAAGTATTATTTGGGGGGTTATACATGACGGCTGCTAAGGAAATGCCATCCTGCGTGTTTACTCGGAAGTGATGAACATTTTTTTGTTTGGAGTTTCCCCAACTAGATAAGGGTGCTTGATGTTCTGAGGGACTAGCTCTATCAAAAAGATTGATACTTATGTCTTGTTTTGGGGTTGACGATGTCTCCACGGCGTCTTTTTTATTTAATCAACTTTGAAGCTATTGGACTTGATACCAATTGGGTTTAAAGCGCGGCGGAAATAACCCACCAGTTTAAGAGCGATAGAATCCTTACTATATAAGCATTCTTAATTCTTAATTCTTAATTCCGCGCAGCAGTACTAGTTGTCACCATTGGAACTGTAGAATGACCAAAAATCTCTAAATCGCTGGCAACAGGTTTGGGCGATCGCAAAACCATCCAAGATTTCCAAATTGCTGCTCCCCAACTTAAACTACGGTACGGATAGCCATGCTTCTGACAATATTGCTTGACCAACTGACTAATCTGAGGATAATAAACATGGCTAATCTCAGGAAACAGATGGTGTTCAATCTGGTAATCAACCCCTGAGCACAAAAATCGACAAATGAATCCCCAGTGAAAGTTGACAGTCGTCGCTGTCTGCCGCATTAAATAGTCAGCTTTGGTATTATGGCTTTGAGCACATACAGCTTCTACAGGATAATGAGCTGGTGCAAATGCACAGTACATGGCATAGCTCATCAATCCTAGCCTCAGCAGATAGAAAGACAATACGGTTGTGGTTGGAAAGAAGATCATGGGAAGAAAGATCCAGACTGTCCAGTGCAACAGAAGAACACCTAAATCGATCCAATGAGCAGGTTTTCGCAGAGCCGGATCACGCAAATGACGCAGCAGATATCGCCACCCATCTTTTTGGACGCTAAAACTGTTCAAAGCAAGGGCAAATGGAAACACCAACCATTGAAGCTTGCTATAGTACAGGTGACTAATTCCAGAGGTTTGATTAACCTGTTCTTGGTTTAAGGCAAACCAAGGCATAATATCTGCATCTTTATCCACCCCCATAATATTTGGATTTGGGTGGTGAACTACTACATGCTTGTTCCACCAGTAGGTAGCAGATAAACCCAGGAATACAGGATAACCAAAGTAGGTCAGCAGTTCATTAACCCATTTTTTCTCACTCGTTGCATAGTGAGAAGAGGTATGGGTATTGGTTGAGACCCCTAGCGAGCCGAGTGTTGAAACTAGCATCCCTAATACCTGAACCAATAAATTCTCTGAGATGATAAAAATACAGATTCCTCCCAGTGCAAGAGTCAGGTGAATCATCAACTCAAATAGAATTTTTCTTGTTGCTTTGCGATGCCATCCAAGATCCTTTATTGTCTGACGGAGAGAAGAGAGTTTGTCCAAGCTCATCTCTTGATTTGTCAATAAAGAATTCATTTTACCTCTCTGAGTTGATTAAGCAGTTTTCAACAAAAAACAAGCTAAATAAAGCATGAGTTAGCTTTATAAGCACTAAACAGTTCACTATTGTTTGTCAATTAATCAAAGGAACAGTCAACATATAGCTCTAGCAAAGATTTCAAACACTTTTGTCAAAGCATTAAAGTTTAAAATTCATCTGCTTTGTAGTTCTTCCATCAACTTATAACACAGGATTTATTAACTTATACCACAGAATAAAAATATAGGAACACAAGACAAATATACAATAATTAACAAATCTTGGTTTGCTAGATATTACTGTGCGTTTAATTTAGTATTTATTGAAATAAAGTGATAAGGGGAAATGCCTATACTATAAAAGTATTGAGTGTTTATTATAAGTTGTTAAATTATTCAATTTAAATGCACATTAGCTTATGTATCATGACTTGGAAATTAAGTCTAAAGTTAACTGGTGAAGCTCGTCATTATTTATGGGTAAGGGTTTGACCGCTTTACTTTTCTTAACATAATTAGGTGTATTTCCGCCTCGGCTAAGACACATTTAAACTACTTAGCCTCAATCTCCGTATCCTCACATCCGGTGCGTCAGTACTAACCCAAGTTCGGATAATCACTTATAATTCCCTTCTCCCTTGCAACCTTCTTTCTTCCCTTGGAGCCCTCTGCCTTGTTGCAACCGAAGTGTAAGTATTCAACCGAACTTGATATAACCCAAGTTGCTAGTTACTGATCATTTTTGTATCTGATAATACAAAAACAAGTTTATAGGTGTTACCCCAAGTTTAAACTCTAGTAATTAACTACAAACTGGCAGCACAAAGTGCAGCGCCCATTAATCCTACCTGAGGATTTAAAATAATATAAATTGGTATTTTTTTGAGTATGGGACTGACTCGACCTTTCTGGGTAAAGGTGCGTAAAAAGCTACCTTCTTCCATCAAGGGGAGAATCTTGGCAGCAATACCACCAGCAATGTAAAGTCCCCCGAAAGGCAAAAGTTTGAGAGCGAAGTTTCCCGCTTCAGCACCGTAGGCTTCGACAAACATTTGCATCGTCTTTTCTGAGAGGCGATCGCGTTTTTCTAGAGCAGCATTAGCGATCGCGGCAGCTGGATCAACGGTTTTTTCCCGACGACCAGTTTCCTGTTCCCAAGTTTTGATTACCTGTTGTACTTCTAGTGATTCGGGAGCAAACTGCTGATCCCGGAGAAACTGATAGATTGAGACTATTCCTTGACCAGAAACCACTCGCTCAACAGAAATACGTTGGATATTATGTTTTTCTAGTAAGTATTGCAGTAGTTGGAATTCTAGACCAGTGCGGGGAGAAAAATCAGCATGTCCACCTTCTGAAGCTATGACTTGATAATTATCTTGCTGCCGGAGAAAAAAGCATTGTCCCAAGCCAGTACCCGCACCGATAATGGCAACAGGAGCATCAGATTGGGGTGTTACCTCTTGCAAGCAAAAAAGCTCTCCTGCTTCCAAATTGGGGATAGTGTAACTAATTGCAGCAAAATCGTTGATCAACCTAACTTTGGCAATTCCGAGTTCCTTCTCTAGCTGCCTAGCATCCAAGAACCAGTTAAGATTAGTCACGATGCAGGTATCATTAATTACCGGACCTGCGATCCCCAAGCAAGCTTTCTCTGGGAGAGGTGCAGTATCAGCTTGCTGCTGTGCTTGTGATAAGAACTGCTGCACTATCGGTACTAAATCGGGGAAGTCTTGACTTGGATAAAGCGCCTCGTAGAGAACATGGAATGGCTTATCGCCCTCCTTTTCCACCAGACGCAGAATTGTTTTGGTGCCGCCGATATCGCCTGCCAGTAATAATGTCATTTTTGAGTTAAAAGATATTTTGTTTCAGCGAAACCGGATAACCTCCTCAGTTTGACTCAGATGAGAAGTATCCCCATTGAGTTCCATCACCCATTGTTGCTCTTGACGTACTAATTTGACTAGGCAGCACAGAGAAGCATTAACTTTCGGTTTTCCGGCAACTAGTCCCCACGTCGTACCAACAACTGAGGCTCCATGACCTATTAGGAGTATATCTTCTGAAAATTCAGTTGTCAGATGGTTTACTGTTTCGCTAGTACGTTTATCTATCATCTCCTCAGTTTCTGGGTAGAGAGGAATCACACAGGATTTGTAACTAGAGTCAATACGGGGAAAGCGCTCTTGCAAGACTTCAACAGGTAATATTTCCGGTTGAGAGTCCATCCAGTTAGGATTGAGCCATTCACTCAAACCCGACTCTAACTTAATGGGTAAATCCAGAAGCTCTGCTACTTGGTTGGCTGTTTGCACAGTTCGTAAAAAGGGTGAGGCGAAAATATGTGCTATTTTTTCCCCTACTAAACGTTGACCTAGTTGCTTGGCTTGTAGAATACCATCCTCTGAAAGGGGTGGATCATATCGTCGTTTTGCTGTATTAAACCATTCGGGGTTAACAAAGTCCAAGCGATTTCCGTGTCTTGCAATCCAGACGGTGCGACTCATAAATTTAAGGGATGTTTTTGGTTATATGTCGAGAAACACGCTCATGCGCTAATGGCTAATGGCTAATGGCTAATTGCTAATGGTTAATGGCTAATGGCTAATGGCTAATGGCTAATGGCTAATGGCTAATGGCTAATGGCTAATGGCTAATGGCTAATGGCTAATGGCTAATGAGAA
>JAAHGL010000222.1 GCA_010692635.1 Symploca sp. SIO2C1
CTCTCGAAAGTATCTACCTGCTTTTTAGTCGGCTTAAGCTTAAATTCGTATGTCAGATTAAACACTCTTTTTCACCTCCAGAGATTAATTATACCCTCTGGAGGTTGCTCCCGAGCACATCTGTTATACCAAATCCGGTTATTGTGGGGTACTTATCAAAATCCCCAAATCTTTTCCAGACAAAGGCTTTGATTTTTTTTAATAGACCCTTGGTAAAGCGGATTTGGTATTATTGAGAAAAGCTTGATATATCGATTCTAGTTGACTTATTGGTGGTCTAGCTCGACTCGGAGAAGGTCTTATACTCAGAAAGCTTAGCTATCGTCATGAGAAAAGAAAAAATACACGGCGCATAAATGCGCCTTCGCTACATCCCACCCTTAAAAGTGGTGGGCTTTGCTCGATGTTCTGTAACACGCAACATTAGCGATTATCAAACCTTTACGACTATTGAAATCGAAAACTGGTTCGGGTAATACCATTTCCCATTAATCTTGTACCAAATGATTTAATTTAATGGCTAAAAATCTGCTGCCGCTTTTGGCGACTCTGCACAAGCTCACCTCGTTGAATTTCCCGCACTGTAAGAATTTGACTTAGCTTGCCCCTTCCGGTGCCTTCTGCCTTGTTGGCACCAAAGTGTAAGTATTTAACCGAACTTGATATAAAAGGGTCGTTAGTAAAGTTCAACTCAAAGGGAAAAATAGCTGCAGGTAGGTGGATAAAATTGCCTCACCCCAAAAAATTGTCAATCCTGCTCCCAAAGCGAGGAAAGGACCAAAAGGCATTGGTTTGCGTCTGTCTAGCCAACCAAGAGCGATGGCGCCACCACCAGCAAAAGCTCCCACCACACAAGCAATAAATCCACTTAAGAGCAGATATTTCCATCCCAACCAAGCTCCCATCATCGCTGCTAGCTTGGCATCTCCTCCCCCCATTGCTGCTTGTCCAAAGATTATTGAGCCGACAAAGGCAATGATTTCAAACAACCAAATACCCACTACTGCACCGACAATACCACTCATCAGCTGCTGAGATACCCCCGCCAAAGGAGACACCTGAAAAAATCCCACAGTTCCTTGAAACAACAAGCCACCAACTAACCCTGACTGAGTAAGGGAGTTAGGTAGGATCATGGTATCTAGGTCAATTAGAGACAAAGTTAATAACCAACTAACAAACCCCCAGTAACCCAAAGTTGACACACTCACCCCATACTTCCAGAAAATGAGCAAAAACAGCACACCTGTTATTGCCTCTACCAGAGGATAGCGCTTAGCAATTCGGCTCCTACAGTGACGACAGCGCCCTTTTAACCACAACCAACCTACAATAGGAACATTCTCCTTCAAACCTAACTGATGCAAGCAATGAGGACAGCGAGAAGGAGGCCAAAGAATAGATAAATTAGCTGGTAGCCGATAAACGACTACATTTAGGAAGCTACCAATGGAAGCACCCAAAGCAAAAACAATTAAATAAGTCAATCCGACTGTCAGGGATTCCATTTTAGGTATTAGGTATTAGGTATTAGGTTTGATTATGGTGTTAGGGTAGGTTGTAGTTCAGCATTACTGGTGTACAACTTGCTGATTATTCCCAATTCCCAATTCCCAATTCCCCAATTACTAATAAATTTCTGCCTCAAGTTGACTAAAAGGCACAAAACACTCCTGAGGTAAAAGAATAGGTTTCCCTTTAAAAATTAGCTTGCCTCGATGGCTGTATCGATCTATAGCCACACCATAAGGACGCTGTGTGACTTCTGGATGAACTTCGTAATAAACGCGATAGATCTGTCTAGCTGCTCTGAGGATGTTAGGGTCCAGCAGCATCCGTAGATCCATCTGCTCTGTGTAGTTGTCTTCTTGTTGCCTTGATGTGTACACCAGCTGCCTATCCCTATTATTCCAGCTTGACTTTAATCCATCAGTGCCATTACAGCAAGGGGGAAAGTGGTATTAATGTTCTGCCCTGGCAAAATTAGCCATCTGAGAGTACCTTAATCAGAGCTTCTCCCATTGCTTTGCAGCCTAGCTGGTTCATGCCTTGCGACATTATATCCCCAGTGCGATCGCCTTGCTCTAGAACTTTTAGTACTGCCTGCTCAATGCGATCAGCTGCTTGAGGTTGGTTTAAACCATACCGTAGCATCATTGCTGCACTTAGCACCTGAGCTAATGGGTTAGCTTTATCTTGACCGGCAATATCTGGTGCTGAACCATGAACTGGTTCAAATACACCAGGACCAGCTTCCCCCAAACTAGCCGATGGTAACATACCGATGCTGCCGGTGAGCATCGCCGCAGCATCAGAGAGAATATCTCCGAAAAGATTGCCAGTCACGATCGTATCAAACTGCTTGGGTGCTCTCAAAAGTTGCATGGCTGCATTATCAACATACAGGTGGGAAAGCTCAATATCCGGATATTTTAATGCCATTTGAGTGATGCGATCGCGCCACAATTGTGAGACATCTAAGACATTTGCCTTATCCACTGAACAGAGCTTACCACTCCGTTTCTGAGCAGTTTCCAAGGCTACCTTGCCAATTCTGTCTATTTCGGCTTCTGTATAAGCCATCGTATTAACGCCTCGCTTCAGACCTGTTTCCGTGGTAAAGATACCTTTAGGCTGACCAAAGTAAACACCACCAGTCAGTTCTCGCACCACCATAATATCTACTCCCTCAACCACTTCCCGTTTCAAACTAGAAGCATCAATCAGTTGAGGAAAGATAGTAGCTGGTCGTAAATTAGCAAATAAGCCCAATCCTGCCCTTAATCCCAACAATCCAGTTTCTGGACGCTGATGGCGTGGGAGATTATCCCACTTGTAACCTCCAATGGCTGCGAGTAAAACACTATCACTATTGCGACAGACTTCTAGAGTTTCAGTGGGTAGCGGTTCACCAGTCGCATCAATTGCCGCACCTCCAATTAAAGCTTCGGTGAATTCCCATCGGAGGTCAAGTTGTTGTCCGATTTCTTTCAAGACTGCTACTGCTACTGCCATGATTTCTGGACCAATGCCATCGCCAGGAAGTAGGGTAATGCGGTAAGACTGGGTCATGGTGTCTTTTTACTCGGTTTGGTATTTATCTGTTTCCGTTGAGTCTTTAAGGTGAAGAAGAACTCTATGTAAAACCTAGTAATAGTAACGAACTAAGTCAGTAAAAGCAAACAAAGCGTAACTGAGTACTACAACAATCGCAAACACTATTACTACCCGTGGACGAGGTGAGGGTATAATTATCTCCCGTATTGCCATTGATACCGCCGCTCCAATGGCAAAGCTGGCACTGAGTACTTGGTAAGGCCAGCTTAATGCCAACATCCCCATCATTCCCAAAATCCATCGTATTCCTAAGCCCATCATACAAAAGAGCATCAAATGCTCGACAAACTCAGGTGGATTATACTGCCTTGCAATAACCAAAGTGCGCCACCAAAATTGCCAGGGTCTCATGGTTAATCATTGGTTGTTAGTTGTTCAATAGCTATTAATAGCCAATTTTCAATTTAACAATTTTCAATTATTCACTGTTAATGGTATTGAGATAATAATTGTGTTCCTGTAAATAAACTAAAGCTTCTTTTGTGGTAACTTGAGGGAATTCAAGATAAAAGCGGCTAACACTGAGAAATTGAGTAGGTGTCTTAAGGACAACTAAGCGATCGCACTCAGGAGCTAGCCACTTCATGATTCCCCCTGGTGCTACCGGTGCACAAATCCACAGCTGTGCTGGATAGTTGGCTCTAATTGCTTGAGCTGCTGCTTTGATCGTCATACCAGTAGCAATTCCATCATCAATCAGCAGTGCCAAAGCACCTTGAGGATTGGCTCTAGGATAGCCCACCTCGAGCTCAGCCAGCTGGGTTTTAGCCTTTTCTTGAGCTTGATGTAGTGCTGCTTCCCGTTGGCTAAGATTTTTTTTTCCCAATCGTAGCTGTTTTGACCATAAAACTCGCCCATCTGAGGTTACTGCACCAATAGCTAATTCTGGATTTTGGGGAGTTGTAATTTTTTTTGCCACCACAATTTCCAGGGGACAACCTAGTTTGCGGGCTACTGGTGCTGCTATTGGTATACCACCACGAGGTAGAGCATAGACAATCGGCTTACAGGCAATGGTTGTAGTCTTTTGGAACTGAATCACCAGCTTAGAAAGGGATTGAGCCAGCTGCTCACCGGCATCGGCGCGATCGCTAAACAGTGGGGCAGGTGACATGGATTTTGATACCTAAGTTAAGAAAGTGTTTGCCCCAATAATGACTGATTTTTGTCAAATTGTTTTGTTATCCAGAGATGTTTCTTTACAAAAAAATAGTGTTTTCTGGTTTTATCTGGGTAAAATCGTGTCTTTTGCATAGGAATGGTCAGTTGACATACTCCCCAGCCTAAAGGCGTGGGGATTATTGTTCATGGTTCATAGAAATCCACTTGCAATATCTGGTCTCCCATCAATAAGAGAGGCGGTTTTCTCCCCATGCTTTCCCTCTTGCGAGGCAGATTACTTTTGCCCAAAGGTACTGTTTTTCCATTCAATACCCAGAACTTTCATGCCCTTTTTTAAGATATTAATTGCCGCGTTTTTATCTCGACAAAGTTCGATCTTACAGTTAGGGCATGAATGAGTTCTGGTACTCAGGCTTTTCTTCGCTATATGACCACAATTAGAGCAATCTTGAGATGTATAGTTGGGAGAAACTTTCACCGAAAGCGGCGGGAAGCTTATCAAAAAATATCGCAGATAAAATATTAAAATAAAAGAAAAGCAGTCTTAGAAGGACCGGGCTTGAAACCCATTATTTTGGTAAAATCTCTACATAGTGCCTGCACGGATACAACCAAAAAAATTTATGTCCGAAGTAGAACAATATAGTCTCTTTGACCAATCAGCATTTAACCAGTCAAAACCAGTTCAATTTCAAGCTGAGCAAATTCCCACGGATGCTAAAATCCCTATTCCTAGTGGTACTTATGACTCAATGGAGTCGCTGGCAGTACACTGCAATTCTTGCCAGCGCTGTGAATTAGGGGCAAAACGGATCAATGCAGTAGTGGGACGGGGTAATCTTAATGCCCCAATTATGGTTATCGGAGAAGCCCCTGGACAAAATGAAGACGAGACAGGTAAGCCATTTGTCGGGAAAGCAGGGCAATTGCTAGAAAAAATTATAGCTGCTGTCAAACTTGACAGTGACCAGGATATCTATATTTGTAATATGGTCAAATGCCGTCCTCCCGGTAATCGAACCCCCACTACCCAAGAAGTTGAAGCCTGCAAACCCTACCTCTTGGAACAAATTCGCTTAGTAGACCCCAAAATTATTCTCTTCACTGGTGCTACAGCACTCAAAGGTTTAACTGGGGAAAAACGGGGTATCACTAAGATTCGTGGTGAATGGAGGGAATGGGAAGGACGTCTTTGTATGGCGATTTTCCACCCTGCTTATCTACTACGGAATCCTTCCCGACAGCAGGGTAGTCCGAAATGGCTGATGTGGCAGGATATTCAGAAAGTTCGTGCTAAATTGGATGAATTGTGTTCCTAGTGCAAGAAGGCAGTCTTCATGAAAAGTTTTTCACCAACAGGTGATGAAAGTAGGAGCTTTTCTCTTGGAAGCTCTCTGTTCCCTATTGCCTACTAAAATACTTTGATAATTACCTGATATTACCAATCAGGGGTTGAATAAATATTTAATGAAGTTTACATTAATCACTTCAACAACTTAGCTTAGCGGTAAACAGAGGAATCAAGCTAGGGTTAATCTCCAACAAATTGAGTTGAACTATTTTTCTGTTTGAACATCATCCTGAAAAATCAGTCAACTCAATGGTAATACCTAAAAACATGAGTGCTTTGCCATGCCAACTATGAGGTATTACCTGCACTTGAAAAGAGAATGACTATTGCCAAGGAAGCGATATTAAATGGTACAACCCACCAACCGTGAATTTTACTTATTCTGCATAGAACTTGAAAAAAAATTGGAGGAACAAACTGGTCAAGAAATCCTAGTTTACCCCTACCAATCAGAACTTTTTTGGGCAGATAACTATAAACCTCATCACAGCTGGGAACTAGCCGAAATCATACTCACAGACTATGGAGAAGTTGTTGTATATACACGCAACCTCGTTAAGCTTTGGGGTACTCCTCTAGCTTGTCTGATTGCGATCGTAGCAGTAATTACAACTTTTGTTTTATTCTCCTCTGGTGACCCTAGGACAACAATTACTGGTTGCCTAGGGATTGGAGCGATGCTGAGTGCAGTTGTGCTATCGAGGCGTTAAACTCTCCGAAAGACTTCAGACGGTTAACTTTCTGGCTCAGATTGCTCTGGTGTTTCTACCGGGGGTAATTCCTGAGTCATAGTCAGGTAGCGAATTACGTCATCACCCAATCGCATAGACCTTTCTATAACAGCTACATGAGTAGGTGGAGCTTTATAGTTCATTTGGATATAAATGCCATCTCGATGACGCTGAATCTCGTAGGCAAGACGACGCCTCCCACGATGCTGAATTTCGATTCGCTCTGCTCCCTGTTCTTTCAGCAGGTTTTCGTATTTGGCAATCACTTGATCTACCTGCTCCTCTCCCAAATCGGGACGCAGGATATACATCATTTCGTAACTGTTGGACACAGATATTAATCTCCTTTTGGACGACTTGGCCTCTTGACTTCAGGTGGATAGCACCACAATTAAGATGTCTTGACCACTAAGATTCTAAGAAGCAAGGAACTGAAGTACTGACGCACTCCGCAACAAGGCATGTGCAAGGTTTACTCTTACATCCTTATATCTAGTTGTCAAGGTGCAGTTACTGAGTGCTTGATTTTCGCTTTCAGTACCCATACATTTTAGAAAAATTTCAAGCCATCCTAGAAGGACGGGGTTGTTGATTAAACCTCAAAACCTTGTCATACTTCATTCTTTATAGTTGATATTTTCCTAGACCCCTTTCATTGAGTCATTAAGGAACATTTAAAGTTATGGCCCAGCGCTACGTCCGAATTAAAACGGCTCAAGGACAAACCTATTATGGTTTGTTGCAATTGACGCGCAGTGTTCAGGTACTTGATGCACCGCCCTGGTTGCAGGGTCAATCTACCGATTTAGAGCTAGAACCAGGCAGTTACTGGCTGTTGGCTCCCTGTGCCCCCACAAAAATTGTTGCTGTGGGCAAGAACTATAGTGATCATGCAGCAGAAATGGGAACGCCAGTTCCCCAAGAACCTCTCCTTTTTCTTAAACCTCCTACATCTGTTATTGCCACTGGTAGAGAAATTCAGTATCCTCTGCAGTCTCAAAGAGTAGACTATGAGGGGGAGTTGGCACTAGTGATTGGTGAAACTTGCCTAGGGTGTACACCAGAAGAGGCTCAGAGCAAAATTTGGGGGTATACCATCGCCAATGATGTTACAGCCCGCGATTTACAAAAGCGTGATCCTCAATGGACTAGAGCCAAAGGGTTTGATAGTTTTTGTCCCCTTGGTCCCTGGATTGTCCGGGAGTTGAGTGCTGGAGCAAAGTTACAGACTTTTTTGAACGATTCTCCTGAACCTGTACAATCAGCCTCAATCAATCAGATGGTATTTTCACCCGAGTTTTTGGTTTCTTACATTTCTCAGGTAATGACATTGTTACCAGGAGATGTAGTACTGACGGGAACACCCCAAGGAGTAGGAGCACTACAGGTAGGGGACGACATTCGTGTTGAAATTGAAGGTATCGGTCAACTAGAAA
This sequence comes from Symploca sp. SIO2C1, assembly GCA_010692635.1. Classification (GTDB taxonomy): domain Bacteria; phylum Cyanobacteriota; class Cyanobacteriia; order Cyanobacteriales; family Coleofasciculaceae; genus Caldora. Next base: position 7,758 of record JAAHGL010000222.1, read on the forward strand.
ATACAGTTGTTGCTCGTGGTTCAAGTATTGGCTCTGAAGAAACACTGAAAAGCTAATGGCTAATGGCTAATAGCTAATCTCTGAAAAAACACCGAGTCTCCGAGTCAGGAGGGAAGAGAATTTGAGCTTATTTCTTCCCTTCATAAGGGGTGGTGTGCCGCCCGTGGGGCGGCTCTGAAGAAACACTGATTCGGAATGAGGCAATAGGCAATGGTGACAAGTTAAACGGTAGTGCATTTTGTCAACTCCCATATATGGCGCTTGAAGGCTCAAAAAACACTATATATGGAAATACTCAAGAGGTTGAAAAATTGTATTCTTCTTCCTCAGCTTCCTCAGCTCCCCCAGCTCCCTCAGCTTCCCCAGCTCCCTTGACAACGACACTTTTACCTTAACTTGTCACCAATGGGCAATAGGGCATCGCTTAGCGTGATCAATAAGTCCTGATTTTTACCTTACTTGCAAGTAGACAGCTTCTGATATTCCAGGAATTTCTGCGTAACGCCCAAGCCAAGACTGTAGGATGGAATAGCCACAGGCAACAAGTGTTCCGAGAAAAACAATGTTGTATAAGGTTTCTGTGAGTAAGTTAGTTCCTAGCCCTCCCAGTAAAATTGGTAACAGTAGACTGCACAAAATTATAATAATGTCTAGAAGAATTGCCTGCATGGTGTTGAAACGAATAAAATGAGCAATTCTTTCATTTCTTACTACTGCTAAGAACAATATAAAGAAAATGATTATTCCAGCAAAAGGTACACTGTAAATTATCTCTAGCGGTATTAGTGGTATTAAAATTACTTGCAAAACCGGAAATTGGCTAAACAAAAAACGCCCGAAGGGAATTGCATAAAATAGAGGTATCAAATAAGGCAGAGAAGCGAAAATCCGGTCTTTAACATCTGTTGAGCCTCGCCAAGTCATTGTATTTTTTCCTTTATGGGTGTTATTAGTTATTTTTGTCCGACTAAGTTCAGCATAGCGCAGCTCACTAATCTACTTTAACTAGCTATCAGATAGATCTTCCACCCAGATGACTCAAAAGCAATCGCTTCATGATAAAATAGCAAGTTAATCCCTCTTCTGTTAGACTCCGAAAAATGGGGGTCAAACCCTTATTCTCTCGTTAGGTGTCATTGGCTGTAACGAGGGAATTTCGTCAGACTTTCGGAAAGTGACAGAAGAAAGATATATTCTTTACTTAGCCACTATTTGACATCAGCAACCCGAAAGCCCATTTCACATTCATACTGCTCTGGTTGCTGGGGAGTCAGTTTACTCACCGCATGACCACAGCCAAGTTTGCCTTGATGCCAGCGGGGCTGACCACTTTTGTCAGCTAGTAAACAACCTTGACAAACTTGAGCAGGGGAAAGTATTTGTTTATCTGTAAGAATGACTAACATGATAAATCTTCCACTCAATACCTAAAGCAGCTTACTTCTAATCTTAATTTAGGTCTTGGGAGAGAGACTATAGATCAACATACATACAGTTTAACTTTCTGGTAACTGCCACTATTGTTTCTGTGGCATCATTTGGGAGTGACCTTTGCCGATAGCCGGTAATATGTTAGGACTAACAAGCATCTCTAGGGATTGATAAATAGTGACTCAAACTAACTTAGATTTTCTAGTGGAAACAGATCCCACTGTGGCTGGGTTTCTCAACCAAGAACTCCAACGACAGCGACAGCATTTGGAGCTGATTGCTAGTGAAAACTTCACCTCACCAGCTGTGATGGCAGCTCAAAGCTCAGTACTTACGAATAAGTATGCAGAAGGGTTACCGGGTAAGCGCTACTACGCTGGCTGTGAGTTTATCGATAAAGTTGAGGAATTAGCAATTGACCGTGCTAAGGAGCTATTTGGGGCAGCTCATGCCAATGTGCAGCCCCATTCAGGTGCTCAGGCTAACTTTGCCGTTTTCTTGACCCTGCTGGAACCTGGTGACACAATTATGGGCATGGATTTGTCCCACGGAGGACACCTGACTCACGGTTCACCGGTCAATGTATCGGGTAAGTGGTTCAAAGTTTGTCACTATGGCGTTAGTCCCGAAACTGAGCAGCTGGATTATAATCAGGTTCGAGAGATGGCTCTCAAAGAGCGTCCCAAGCTGATTATTTGCGGCTATTCCGCTTATTCTCGGATAATTGACTTTGAAAAATTCAGAAGCATTGCTGATGAAGTCGATGCCTACCTTCTAGCAGATATCGCCCACATTGCCGGTTTAGTTGCCACTGGTCATCATCCTAGTCCTATTCCTCACTGTGATGTAGTCACTACTACCACTCACAAAACGCTACGTGGTCCTAGAGGCGGTTTGATTCTCTCGCGGAATGCTGAATTAGGTAAGAAGTTGAATAAAGCCGTATTTCCTGGTTCTCAGGGTGGTCCTTTGGAGCATGTGATTGCAGGTAAGGCAGTGGCATTTGGTGAGGCGTTGAAACCAGAGTTCAAAACTTATTCAGCTCAAGTCATTGCCAATGCTCAAGCTTTGGCAATGAAGCTGCAACAAAGAGGTCTCAAAATTGTTTCTGGTGGCACAGATAACCATGTAATGCTGGTGGATTTACGCTCTATTGGCATGACTGGCAAGCAAGCTGACCAACTTATGAGCAGTGTTAATATTACTACCAACAAGAATACTGTTCCTTTTGATCCAGAGTCACCTTTTGTTACTAGTGGCTTGCGGTTAGGTTCCCCAGCAATGACGACAAGGGGCATGGGAACAGAGGAATTTACTGAGATTGCAGAAATTATTGCAGACAGGTTACTCAATCCAGAAGACGAGAAGGTGGTAACTGAGTCTCAGCATCGAGTTGCTCAGTTATGCGATCGCTTTCCCTTGTATCCTCACTTAAATATTCCTGTACCAACATTGGTCTAAGTCCTGCCATACCAAGCAGGACTTAAGCTTTATTTTTCCTGGAATCACCATCTATAGTGGGGGCAATTCATGCCCCACTATAGATGGTGTCTTTGCATAAGTCCTGTATTTATTGATTATCTTCGCGAGGTCAAATCATAGTAGACTCTGGCTGATGTCTAGCTCTCTCAAAGACCTTTGGTGATATGCCTACTCAGCTGTACCTTTATCATTTGATTGCATTTCTTGCTTCTATGACCGTTGTCCTGTGGTGTACACCGGTTGTCAAGAATATAGGTCTTAAGAGTGGGCGTGTTGATCGACCTAGTGAACGAAAAATCCACCAGCGTCCCATGGTTCGCTTAGGAGGTATCTCAATCTTTGGTGGTACCTTGACAGCCCTGTTGATTGTCTGGTGGACAGGAGGATTTGGTTTATTACCCTTCGATAAAGAATGGGAAGTTTGGGGAGTGACTCTTGGAGGTCTGGCTTTTTTTATAATTGGTCTTCTTGATGACTTATTTAATCTCTCAGCCTTTGGTAGATTACTCATGCAAAGTGGGGTAGCTAGTGTTGCTTGGGGGGTAGGAGTCCGCATTGATTTTCTCTCAATTCCCTTTGATGGTTTAGTGGAAATTGATCCTTGGCTGAGTCTACCAATTACTATTACTTGGCTAGTGGGGATGGCAAATGCGATTAACTGGATTGATGGCTTAGATGGCTTAGCTGCTGGAGTTTCAGGAATTGCTGCTGTCGTTATGCTCATTGTGGCTCTGTTTATGGAACAGTCAGCCGCAGCACTGATTGCTGCCGCTCTTGCTGGGGGAGCATTGGGATTTCTGCGCTATAACTTTAACCCTGCGGAAATCTTTATGGGGGATGGGGGTTCTTACTTTATGGGATTTACTCTTGCTGGTGTCGGTGTTATCGGTTTAGTGAAAACTACTGTTGTTACTGCTGTTTTACTGCCTTATCTAATTTTGGCTGTACCACTTTTGGATATGTCAGCAGTAATTCTGTCGAGGTTGAGTAATGGTAAGTCTCCATTTATCGCTGATAAGCGCCATTTACATCATCGGCTCCTGCGAGCAGGCTTATCTCAACGGCTAACAGTTCTGTTAATTTATGCTCTTACTCTTTGGGTAGGGAGTTTGGCGCTAGCTGTTTCCGGGATTCCCAGTGGTTACGCTTATGCTCTAGCAGCTACAATGCTGCTGATTTATATTGGTTGGCAAGCTTGGCGTAATGCTCGCATTAGCAATTAACCATTAGCAATTAACCATTAGCAATTAACCATTAGCCATTAGCCATTAGCCATTAGCCATTAGCAATTAACCATTAGCCATTAGCAATTAACCATTGGTCATTAGCCATTAGCCATTAGCAATTAACCATTAGCCATTAGCCATTAGCCATTAGCCATTAACCATTAACCATTAGCCATTAACCATTAGCAATTAACCATTAGCCATTAGCCATTAGCCATTAACCATTAGCCATTAACCATTA
>JAAHGL010000223.1:0-11123 GCA_010692635.1 Symploca sp. SIO2C1
TCAATTCTTTTATTGACGGTAGTGTTACCAATATGCATTGCTTTGCCTTATGTCAGTAAACCTACGCTGCGACGTTTAATTGTCGTTGCTACCTTCATTTCAGTTGTTATTTCCCTCCTTTGTGTCTACATCGAACTATTTCCTTTGGAGTCTTTTCCTAACTGGCTGTTGACTAATATCAATATCATTTGTGTACCAGTCATCTGTGGTTTAGTCTTTCTACTACTGCGGCAATACCGCTCTAGGCTGAATCAAATTCTTGAGGCAACCCAAGCTGCTAATACTGCCCTACAGGAATCGGAACAGCAGCTAGGAGCTCAAGTGATTGAGAGTCAAATGCTGGCTCAACAAGCGCAACTGCTCAACCGATTAGCCAGTCAAATTCGTAACTCCCTCGATCTCGATACCATTCTAGAAACAGCAGTCACCGAAATCCGTGACTTGCTCAAGATTGACAGATGTATGTTTATCTGGTATCGCTCTCAAACAGAGCAACCGCACTGGCACATTGTTAAGGAAGCCAAAGAGTCAGATTTAGCAAGCTTCACTGGTTGTTATCCCATAGCACATGAAAGTCCACAGTTAAAGAGAATCTTAAATTTGGAGATGCTGCGAGTAGATGATCTTAGCAGCTTGGATCAGCCCATCTTGCCAGAAGGTTTGTCACAGAGCAGCTGTGCTTCCCTGCTTTCCCTACCAATTCAAACCCAAAGCGGTGATTTTGGTGTAGTCAGCTGTATTCATCATCGTTGTCTACGCCCTTGGAGCAACAGTGAGATAGAACTGTTGCAGGGGGTGGTTTTGCAGTTAGCGATCGCAATTAATCAAGCAGAACTTTACCATCAATGTCATTCTAATGCCCAAATGGCTCAAGCCCAGGCGAAGAAGATGGAAGAGACCCTACATCAACTCCAACGTACCCAATCTCAGCTGATTCAGAGTGAGAAAATGTCGAGCTTGGGGCAGTTGGTGGCAGGTGTTGCTCACGAAATCAATAACCCAGTCAACTTCGTCTACGGCAACCTAAGTCATGCCCAAACTTATGCTTGTGAGCTTTTAGAACTGGTGCAGCTTTACCAACAGACTTACCCCAATCCACCAATTCAGCTCCAAGAGAAGATCGAAGAGATTGACTTAGAATTTTTGGAGTCAGACTTACCCCGTTTACTATCCAGTATGAGAGTAGGAGCTGACCGAATTCTAGAGATTTTACAATCCCTAAGAACCTTCTCTCGTCTTGATGAAGCTGGTATGAAAACTGTGGATATTCATACTGGTATTGACAGTACCTTAATGATTCTCCATAACCGATTGAAAGCTAAACCAGGACATCCAGAGGTTGAGGTGATCAAAGATTATGGCTCTTTGCCTGAGATTAAGTGCTTTCCGGGGCAACTGAACCAGGTATTTATGAATTTACTTACCAATGCACTGGATGCTCTGGAATTAGAGACTGAGGAGCAGGGAAGTAATGGAAGTAATGGAGCTAGGGAGCAAAAGCAGAACAATCGTACCTCATTACTTGTAGGTTTGCCTGACATGTCTGTTGTGCACAGTAGAGTCAGCGATAGCTTTAGGCAAGTGCTAGAGAAACCTGAAGTCTCAGCTACCCAAAACTCCCATTTCCTGTCATCAAATCCAAGTATTTGGATCTCAACTAAGGTTTTGGAAGAGAACCGAGTGGCTATTACCATAGCTGATAATGGACCAGGAATCACTGAGAAGATTAAGTCTCAAATGTTTAACCCTTTCTTTACTACCAAGCCAGTGGGAAAAGGTACTGGACTGGGATTGGCAATTTGTCACTCAATTGTAGTGGAAACCCACAATGGTAAGCTGTTGTGTGTGTCTTCACCAGGGGAGGGAAGCAAGTTTGTGATTGAAATCCCAATTCGGCAATAGCGAGCAGGATTTAAGGATTTTCAAGATTAATTTGGATTGAGCTGGTTTTCAGGATTGGCAGGATTGGTAGAATTAAAAAACATCCCGTTCATCCTCTAATCCTCAAAATCCTGATCGATCATTGTGGGGGTGGGGAAAGTCTTGGGTTGAAGATTTTTTTGTATTGGAGGCTGGTGGAACCGAAGTTGATGAGTAAGCCGATGGGGAAGTTGTAGGCGATGACGTAGTTTTTGGCTTGAGCGAGGTGGACGTTTTCTAAGTTGATGACGGCTTTGAGTTCGACGATTATTTGATTTTCTACTATATACAAAGTCGGCTCGTCGGGTACCAACTTGAATACCTTCATAAAAGATATTTTGTTTTATTTCTCTGCCAAAGCTCAATTTTGCTCTATCTAGTTCTATGGCAAGACATCTTTGATATATTACTTCTTGAAAGCCGTTGCCCAAAGTATTATGCACTTTCATCCCACAACCAATAACTTTGTAGGTGATTTCATCTAACTCCATATCAGGATTTAAGGATTTTCAGGATTGGCGGGATTATGATAGATGATTGGGATGTTTGGGATATTTGGGCATTGGTAGGATTTCTGGAAGCAAAAAACATCGGGTTCATTCTTTAATCCTCACAATCCTGATATTTTGATGGGCGATACTGGACTTGAACCAGTGACATCCTGCTTGTAAGGCAGGCGCTCTACCACTGAGCTAATCGCCCGTTATGATATTTAGGTTAACACAAAAATGGGACAAAGAATGCCCTCTGGTCAAACACATGATCGGATTACTCTGTGGAGTTTACCAGTAATAACGGCTCTAACCCTTGCTACGACAAGGAATAGCGACTTGACGCTCCTCGTGGCTGGAGGGTTTCTTTTTAGTGGACTAATGTTGAGTCCTGACCTAGATTTGCGATCGCGACCTTTTAAACGGTGGGGTTGGTTACGATGGATGTGGATACCTTACCAGAAGATGATGCGGCACCGCTCTGTTTTTTCCCATGGAATGTTGATTGGGACGACGTTACGGGTGCTTTATCTGATTAGTTGGGTAATTGTATTGACTGTAATAATTGTAGCTGTTGCCCAGTGGCTAGGGGGCGAACCTCTTCCTTGGCAGCAGTTTGCTCAAAGGGTCGTGCGATCGCTTTTTAGTTATCAAGTTGAGTTGATAGCGCTCTTTGTAGGTTTGGAATTGGGAGCTAGTAGCCATTATCTAGCTGATTGGAGTGGTTCTGCTTACAAGCGTTGGCAAAAAACGGGGGTTAAGGGATGGTTCTCTGGAATGGGGAAGCAGCAGAAGCCAAAGCGCAAGTCTACTCGTGCTAGTAGGAAAAAGCAACATCAAAAATCTAGAGGAACTAAAAGGAAGAGATAATTGGCAATTTTCGTCTAGAAGCAATAAAGTAAAGAATAATTAAGTACCATGGAAGTTTTCCTTTATGCTTAGTTCCCAGGAGCAAACTCAACTGATGACTCAAGTTTCTGTATTAGAGGCACTACAACGGCTAATTGAGGTAGTTGCTCAATTGCGCTCCCCCGATGGTTGTCCTTGGGATCGAGCTCAGACTCTGGAAACTCTGACTCCCTATGTCATAGAGGAAGCTTATGAAGTAGTAGATGCGATTAAAAGTGGAGATAAAGCAGCGATCGCAGAGGAACTAGGAGACTTATTATTGCAAGTAGTACTTCAAGCTCAAATTGCTAGTGAGGAAGGTCAATTTACCTTAACAGAAGTGGCTCAAGGAATTACTGAAAAGCTCATCCGCCGTCATCCTCATGTGTTTGGTGATGTGTCAGTTCAAAATGCTGAGGAAGTTCATTACTACTGGGAACAAATCAAAGCTGCGGAAAAAGGAGAAACCCCTGCTCAGGCACAACTTCTCAGTCCCAAACTCCGTCGTTATTCTAGGACATTACCACCATTGATGGGGGGAATGAAAATTGCTAAAAAAGTTGCTGGTGCTGGGTTTGAGTGGGATGATGTTGAAGGGGTTTGGGAAAAGTTTAACGAAGAGTTAGGGGAATTTAAAGAAGCACTTGAGGAAGAAAATAAAACTGAGCAGCAAGCAGAACTGGGAGATTTACTATTTACCCTGATTAATATTGCTCGTTGGTACGATCTTGACCCTTCAGAAGCCTTGCAGGGAACTAACCAACGATTTATTCAACGTCTATCTAAAATGGAAGCAGTTGCAGACCGTCCTCTCTCAGATTATACATTGGATGAATTAGAATATCTTTGGCAGCAAGCTAAAGCTCAATTGGCAAAGGAAGGTTAATGTGTTAGGTGTTAGGTTAGGAAATTTTAAGTGGTTTTCAGCGTTCTTTAATTAACTCATTACTCATTACTCTCCAGAAAAAAGGCAGAGGGCAGAAGGCAGAAGGCAGAAGGAGCCAAGGGAAGCTGACTTATTTCTCATTTTCTTTTTCGGCGTGTAATTTACACTGTTCCCTGTTCCCTATTCCCTATTCCCTATTCCCTGCGCCGTTAGGCGCTCATTACTCACTTGTCGCTAATCAATTGTGTCAAGTATAAAATGATATCTAGGCGAAAATCATCAACTAAATCTCTCAAAGCTTCAGCTAGAGATGACTGAGTGTCGGGAATTTCTTCAATAAGCTCGATAATCAAATCTTCGTTTACTTGAGTTGCCGCTTGATCAAGTCGAGTTAACCAAGCTGGAGACATTGCTTCCAATTGTTCTCGCCAGAATGAATCCGGTAGTTGAGCAGTTGCTTGCTTCCTTTGACTGTTATTACGTAACGGTGGGGTTAAGTCTTGATAAAGATATGATACTTTCAGATGTTCACTAATTTTTTCAAAAATTATTTCTTCAGTAAAGGGCTTACGCACAAAATCATCTGAACCTGCTGCCAAAATTTCCCCTCGTCTGTCTTCAAAGGCACTAGCAGTTAAAGCAATAATTTTGGTAATTATTGTTTGATAATTGAGAATTGTCTCCGTATCTCCCGATCTGCCCATCTCCTGATTTACCTTGTCTCTAATCTGTTTGGTAGCCTTTAAACCATCCATGACAGGCATCCTGGTATCCATGAAAATTAGGTGAGGTTGCCAACTTTCCCAGATAGCAATTCCTTCGGCACCATTATTAGCTTCTCGCACTTCAAAACCGATTGGTTTAAGTAATTTTACTAGTAAAATTCGGTTTTCTTCAGTATCATCAACTACGAGAATTCGGTATATCTCTTGCTCAGGAACTAAGCCAATGACTTGCTGTGGAGTGGTTGTTATAATTTCTAAAGAGTCTGCTGCATTAATTTTGATATTAAATTGAAAAGTAGTTCCTTCTCCTACAACACTACTAACGGTAATCTCTCCTCCCATCAAGTGCACAAATTTTTGGGTAATCGATAAACCTAATCCTGTACCTTCAGCAAACTTCATCCCCAGTGAAGTTTGCACAAAGGCATCAAACAAATTGTCCATTTCTTCTGGTGCAATCCCAGGACCTGTATCACTGACAGAAAATAAAAGATAAGATTCGCTCTTATCTTCTGATTCCATATCCGACAGATTTAGAAATATAGTTGATTTATTTTGAGTAGCACCCCTGTCTATTGTTACAGTAAGTGTAACTTGACCTCTATTAGTAAATTTAATAGCATTGACCAGGAGATTAATTAAGCAGCCCCGTAACTTCTGTTCATCAGTTTTGATATATTGAGGAACATCAGGGGAAACACAAAAGACTAGTTCCAATTGCTTTTGTTCTGCTTTGAACTGAAACATCTGCTCTAGATTATCGAGGAGACGATAGAAGTCAAAACTTTTTTCATTGAGGACTATTAAGCCAGCTTCAATTTTAGATAAATCTAAAACGTCATTGATTAATTCAAGTAAATGTTCGCCACTGCGATGAATGATGTTTAGATATTCCTGCTGTTCTATATTTAATGCTGAATCACGCCTCATGACTTGGGTAAAACCCAAAATAGCATTGAGGGGAGTACGGAGTTCGTGACTCATATTGGCAAGAAATTGGCTTTTTGCTTTAGAAGCTGCTGCTGCTTGTTCTTCTGCATTTTTTCGCTCTTGAATTTCCTGTTGCAGTTGTTGATTTTGTTGTTGCAGTTGCAGTTGTTGGAGTTGTAATTGTCGCTGCAGTCGTTGAATCGTTAGTTGATGCTCAATTCTAGCCAAAACCTCTTCAACTTGGAATGGCTTGGTAATATAATCTACAGCTCCAAGTTGAAAAGCCTTTACCTTATCTATGACTTCATCTAAAGCGCTGATAAAAATCACTGGTATGTCACAAGTTTGCTCATCAGATTTCAGGTGTTCACAGACTTCATAGCCATTCATTTCTGGCATTTTGATATCGAGTAATATCAAATCAGGAGGAGATAGCTGTGCTGTTCTGATTGCCAGTTTTCCTTTTGCTACACCCCGAATTTGATATCCTTGTTCAGATAAGTTATTGGATAATAGTTGTAGGCTCTCTAAGCTGTCATCTACAATTAAAATATTGCCTTTGTCGTTGGTCATTGGTCATTAGTTGCCTCAACCGATTTTTATTTCCTAACTTGTTCAACTAAATCTATAATTTTATCACAGCGGAAGCCATTAACCCAATCTTTGATCGCTTGGATTAGAAAAGCATATTCTGGCGGTATTTGCTCGATTAGTTGAAAAACTTGCTCATTATCAATCAATTCAGCTGCTTGATATAATTGGTCAATCCATTCTTGAGGCATTGCTGCTAGGGATTCCTGGAAGGATAAATCAGTTGGTGTTGTTAGTGGGGTAGGTGGGGTTAATTCTTCATAAACGTAACGTACTCCCAAGTACTGAGCCATCTTCTCAAAGATATCATGCTCGTGAAAAGGCTTGCGTACAAAATCATCGCAACCGGTGGATAAGATAACAGCTTGTTCTTCTTCTAAGATACTAGCAGTAAGGGCAATAATTGCTGTTGCTTGACCTTTAAGATGAGTTTTAATCTGGGTAGTGGCTTCATAACCATTCATGACTGGCATCCGCATATCCATCCAGATTAAGTGAGGTTCAAAGGTTTTCCAAATTTCAATTGCTTCGTGACCATTACAAGCTTCTTTAACTTCAAAACCCAGGGGAACAAGCATCTTAGTAAGTAGTTGGCGGTTGTAACTTTTATCATCTACAATCAGGATACGATATTGTGGTTGATTAGTTTCTAGAGCAACAACTCGGCGTATTGGTTGTTTATCTTCTATCTCCGTAGTCTCAACTGCAATAATTTGGATATAAAATTGAAAAACTGTACCTTGTCCTAATTCACTGCTAACGGTCATATCACCTCCCATTAGTTGCACAAATTTGCGAGCTATGGGCAACCCTAAACCTGTTCCTTCTTGAGCTTCTTGGCCAACTTTAGTTTGCACGAAAGCTTCAAAAAGCCCCTCTAGTTCATCAGAAGCAATACCAGGTCCGGTGTCTTTAATTTCAAAGAGGATTGCTAATTTTTCATTGCTAATTGCTAATTGTTCATTGGCAATTTTAATTCGCACGGATACAGAACCCTCTGTGGTGAATTTAACGGCATTATTGAGCAGATTGATTAAGACTTGGCGTAATTTAGCTTGATCTGTACAGATGTACTGGGGAAGATTGGGGGTACGGTGAAAAGACAACTGCAAGCCTTTCTCTTCAACGTTGAGTTGGAAAATTTGTTCCAATTCATCTAGTAAGTAATACAAATCAAAGTTGATGGGGTTAAGGGTAATTCTTCCAGCTTCAACTTTGGATAAATCTAAGATGTTATTGATGAGGGTGAGTAGATTTTTGCCACTGCGGTTGATGATAGCAACATTTTCCTGTTGTTCAGGAGTTAGACGGTGGCTACGGGTTAGCAATTGAGAAAAGCCGAGAATAGCATTGAGGGGGGAGCGGAGTTCATGGCTCATATTTGCCAAGAAGGTACTTTTTGCTAAGTTAGCAGCTTCAGCAGCTTCTTTGGCTGCTTGCATGGCTGCTTCTGAAAGTTTACGCTCATTGATGTTGCGAGCAACCCAGATGACTGAATGATTTGGCATGGGTGCGATGCTAGCAGTAAACCAAACTTCGCTATCGCCAATAGGTAGACTGTAATCAAAATTGAGTGTTTGTTGGGTATCTAACACCTGCTGAATTATGCTAAACCAAACTTCACCTCTCTCCTCTAGCAAAAATTGCTTGATAGTGGCGCTGATCGGGTCAATATCTGATTCAGGAAAAGGTATTGGATTTGTTGGTGCAACCTCTATTTCTCTTTGTTGACTAATGACTAATACAATGTCAGTCATTGCTTCAAAGACAGCACGAAGTTTAGCTTCAGATGTCCTAAACTTTTGCTCTAGTAGTTGGCGATCGTCAATTTCTTGTTGCAGTTGGGCATTCGCTGTAGTTAGTTCTGTTGTGTGCTCATTAACTTTTTGTTTGAGAGAAGCATTTGATTTGCGTAAAGTATGATTTTGATAAGCTAATTGTTGCTGCTGATTATAACTACGTAGAGCTTCTTGAACCGTCAATATCAAGTCCGTTGCTTGCCAAGGTTTGGCAATATAACGATACAAATTAGCACTGTTGACTGCGTTAGCTAAAGCTTGAGTATTAGCTTGTCCTGTTAACAGAATTTTCAAGATGTCAGGATTTTGGTTATGAATCTTATTTAACAGTTCATCTCCTTTAATTCCTGGCATAATTTGGTCGGAAATGATCAGGGCAATTTCAATTTCTTCTGTTTCTAATTCTTTAATTAATTCTATTGCTTCTTCCCCAGTTTCAGCGATTTCAATATAATGATTGTCGCCAAAACTTTGCCTTAATTGTTCTTGAAGGCTATCTAAAATTATTCGTTCATCATCGACACATATAATTGCTGTTTTTGTCATTTTTTATTACATCATTTTAAACATTGATTGTTAATAATTATATTTGATTTCAATCGGTAACCAGATCTGGAACATTGTTCGTCCAGGAGCAGTTTCTACTTCAATTCTACCCTGATGTTTGTCAATTATCTTTTTGACAATATCTAAACCTAAACCACTCCCTTCTCCTGCTTGCTTCGTAGTAAAGAATGGTTCAAAAATTCTGTCTTTGATTTCTGCTGGTATGCCACAACCAGAATCAGTTACTCCTACTACTATCTGATTATCCTGTAGGAAAACTTTGAGCTCTAGGTTACCCTTGCCCGCCATTGCTTGCACTGCATTCTGAATCAGATTTGTCCACACTTGGTTGAGCTCATCCGGATAACACCATATAGTAGGCACAGATTGGTAATCTCGCCTCACATTTATGCCCTGTTTGAGTTGATTATGATAGAGTTCTAAGACTGTTTCCAGAGTTTCGGTAATCGACACTTTGGTTTTTTCTCCAGTGTGATCATAGTGGGTATAGTTCCTCAGAGCAAAGACAATTTTAGAAGCTTGTCTGACCGCAGTGAGTATGTTCTGATTGTTATAGTGTAGGCGAGAAAGGTTATAGGGGAATTGCAAAATCCAGTAGGCATTGGGAATTCTTAAGAGGGGCAAAAAGGGTTCAATATCCTCATCAATCCCCATATCAGCCAAAATGTCGGCAAGCCGTCGAGCATTGTCAATCTGGTTCTCTTGGAGCTGGCGAGTTAAGGTTCGCTTCAATTGTCGTTGTTTTTTGGTAGTAGCTGGTGGGTTATTGTGGAGTGACCGATCTAGTAACGCCAAGAAATGAGCTTGTTGTTGAATTGAGAGTTGTTGGAGGAGTTGGGGAAGTTGAGCTAAAGATTCCTCAAAAGCTTTGGCATTATTGCTACTAGCAGCTTGAATGGCTCCCAAGGGTGTATTGATTTCGTGGGCAACTCCAGCAGTTAGTTGTCCGAGTGCCGCCATTTTTTCTGATTGAATCAGTTCTTGTTGGGTTGTTTGAAGTTGTTTTAGGGTGTTTGCCAAGTCCTCATTTTTAGCACGCAAGGCTTCTTCTGCCTTTTGTCGTTCTTGAATTTCCTGTTGCAGTTGCTGATTTTGCTGTTGAAGTTGCTTTTGTAGACACTGAATCATCAGTTGATGTTCAACCCTAGCCAAAACTTCTTCAACTTGGAATGGCTTGGTGATGTAATCTACAGCTCCAAATTGAAAAGCTTTTACCTTATCTATTACTTCATCTATAGCACTGATAAAAATTATCGGTATGTCACAAGTTTGTTGATCAGATTTCAGTTGCTCACATACCTCATAGCCATTCATCTCTGGCATTTTGATATCGAGTAACACTAAATCTGGAGGAGATAGTTGTGCAGTTCTAATTGCTAGTTTTGCTTTTGTTACACCCCGGATTTTATACCCTTGTTCAGATAAGTTATTGGATAATAGTTGTAGACTGTCTAAACTGTCATCTACAATTAAAATATTGCCTTTGTCATTGGTCATTGGTTATTAGTCATTGGTCATTAGTTATTAGTCATTGGTCATTGGTTATTAGTAATTATACCTTGCTCTCAATCGGTAACCAGATCTGGAACATTGTTCGTCCAGGAGCGGTTTCTACTTCAATTCTACCTTGATGTTTGTCAATTATCTTTTTGACAATATCTAAACCTAAACCACTCCCTTCTCCTGCTTGCTTCGTAGTAAAGAATGGTTCAAAAATTCTGTCTTTGATTTCTGCTGGTATGCCACAACCAGAATCAGTTACTCCTACTACTATCTGATTATCCTGTAGGAAAACTTTGAGCTCTAGGTTACCCTTGCCCGCCATTGCTTGCACTGCATTCTGAATCAGATTTGTCCACACTTGGTTGAGCTCATCCGGATAACACCATATAGTAGGCACAGATTGGTAATCTCGCCTCACATTTATGCCCTGTTTGAGTTGATTATGATAGAGTTCTAAGACTGTTTCCAGAGTTTCGGTAATCGACACTTTGGTTTTTTCTCCAGTGTGATCATAGTGGGTATAGTTCCTCAGAGCAAAGACAATTTTAGAAGCTTGTCTGACCGCAGTGAGTATGTTCTGATTGTTATAGTGTAGGCGAGAAAGGTTATAGGGGAATTGCAAAATCCAGTAGGCATTGGGAATTCTTAAGAGGGGCAAAAAGGGTTCAATATCCTCATCAATCCCCATATCAGCCAAAATGTCGGCAAGCCGTCGAGCATTGTCAATCTGGTTCTCTTGGAGCTGGCGAGTTAAGGTTCGCTTCAATTGTCGTTGTTTTTTGGTAGTAGCTGGTGGGTTATTGTGGAGTGACCGATCTAGTAA
>JAAHGL010000223.1:11223-12123 GCA_010692635.1 Symploca sp. SIO2C1
AAATGTCGGCAAGCCGTCGAGCATTGTCAATCTGGTTCTCTTGGAGCTGGCGAGTTAAGGTTCGCTTCAATTGTCGTTGTTTTTTGGTAGTAGCTGGTGGGTTATTGTGGAGTGACCGATCTAGTAATGCTAAGAAATGAGTTTGTTGTTGAGTTGAGAGTTGTTGGAGGAGTTGGGGAAGTTGAGCTAAAGATTCCTCAAAAGCTTTGGCATTATTGCTACTAGAAGCTTTAATGGCTCCCAAGGGTGTATTGATTTCGTGGGCAACTCCAGCAGTTAGTTGTCCGAGTGCCGCCATTTTTTCTGATTGAATCAGTTCTTGTTGGGTTGTTTGAAGTTGTTTTAGGGTGCTTGCCAAGTCCTCATTTTTAGCACGCAAGGCTTCTTCTGCTAATTGTCTCTCTAGTTCAGCTCCTGCTCGGGCAGCAAAAATTCTTAAAATCAACTCTAAGTCTGGCTTATTAGCCATTGGCTTGACATCCAACACTGCTAAATGACCTAAGAGGTTGCTATTTGAGTCATTGAGAGGAATACCCAAAAAACTTTGAGCATTTAATTCCACGAGAAATTGATCTTGAGGAAAAAATTCTTGTAAACTTTGAGGATAGTAGCAGGTTTCCCCACAAAAAACATTGGCACAGGGAGTACCATCTAAACCATACTTGAAATTATCACGAAACTCTTCTCCATGCCAAAATGCTAAAGTCTGAACAATACCTTGCTCTTGGTTTACCAGCTTAGTAACTAAAGCGTAACGAACCTGTAGTACTTCAGCTAGATAGCGGACACAAGAGCGAAAAAATTGATTACCAGTTTTTGAGGCTGTTCCCTGAAAGATTAAGCGTAGCGCTTCTTCTACTTGTTGGCGCTGCATTTGAATTTGATGAGCAGCGATAAACA
>JAAHGL010000224.1 GCA_010692635.1 Symploca sp. SIO2C1
TCGAGCTTTTCTTCTCCTCCCTCTAATATTCTCGTTTGTCCAGTTTCTTGTCTGTATATTGAGACAAAAGATGGTTCTTTGGTACTAGTAATTGATAAAAAGCAATATATATTTTTACGGGTAATACTTAAATCTGAGTTCCTGCAACCTTGAAGTTCAAATCTTATACCCTTTTCTTCAAAAACTCTCGCTGTAGCCGGAGATTGATTAGGCGTAGGAGAGGTTTCTAGAGATGGTGATGGTTCTGGAGATGATGATGTTTCTGCGGATGGTGATGGAGTAGGGATCAAGTTTACTTGGTTTTCGAGATTTGCTTTTAGTTCTTCATTATTCCCTTCGAGTTCTGTTACTCGAGCTTGTAATTCTTGATTTTTTCTCTTTATTGCGGCATTTTCTTCTTCTAATTTAGTTGCCGCTACTGGTAAGCTTTCAGAATCTTGTATCGAATTAATAAAAGTCTCAGCTTTATATCCAGCATAGATAAATAAAGGAGATATAAATAATGCTGGGACAAACATTAAAAGTAAAGTATTTCTGAATTGCCGTCTTCTCATTTGTTTGTTGGCTTGATTTTGTACTGCCTCAATATCGCTTTCATCAAGCACGTCGAGTAACCCTGTTTCTGCTAGACCTTGTCGAACTATTTCTAAACTAGTTCTCGATTGAAGCTCTTTTTTTCTTTTGGATAATAATTCTATTAACTGCTTAAATTCCTTCTCGCTTAAGCTATTTTTTTCTCGCTCAGATTTTCTTGGCATAATTATCTTAACTTCTGTTGTTGCAGTTTTTCTGGTATTTATTTCATCTAGAGCACCTATTCAGAAACCGGGTTTCTTTAGATAAAATGCTAAGATTTAGTTGTTGTCCCCACAAGAAACCCGGTTTCTAGGATAACTACAGTTCATCTTCTTCCTTGAAATCACTGTTATCGATAACATCACCCATAGTAAAATTACCGCTCATTTTGCCAAAATTAAGATTAAATTTTCCCCTTTGATTAATAGTCTGTGTAATTTGGCTAATTTTATGACTTGCTTGGGGTTTAATCCCCTCCCAACCTTCCTCCGGCAAACCCTTACCACCCTGAAGCTTAGCGATCGCAAAATCATCTGTATCGAAATCAAAACGAGGCGTTTGTTCAGCATTGTGTAAATTCCATGCTGTTTGCGGCACAGTTTTTCCCAAATGATTCATTACGTTAGATACTTTTACCTCTGTGTCTCCTGGTTGATTCGCTGCACCTTGTAAGGCTTCCAGAAAGTGATAAGTGTAGATACTTATGGAATTATCTTTAATCCGTGATATTTGTTCACCTTTAGAGGAAGCAAACACTACCCTAGCCTTACCTTGTTTTAAGGCAGAAATTAATCCCTTTGATGGTGCAACTCGCTGGAAATCTTCAAATTCATCTAACAATTCTTCATCCGCTTCCGCTGCATTCTTAGAAGTTGCCATTCCTGCCGCATGACAGCTATCAATGACAACAAGTAAGCGCTCAGCCTGAATCTCACGTAGAGAATCGGTAAAGACTTCAGCTGATAATGCAGACGTAGCCGGCTTGGAGGGTTTTACATCGTGTTGTATTAAATAGTAGCGATTATCACGCACCCAGCCGTGGCCTGAATAATAAACTAGTACAGTCGCCTCTGGAGCTGCTTGTGCCTTTTCTTTGAGCCACTTCAGTCCCTCTAGAATCTTAGTACGGGTAGCCTCTGCGTTATTCAGTACCTGGATATGCTCTTTAGGATAAGCGCATAAGTTAGGGTCAATTAGTGCCGCATAAATTGCTTTAGTATCTTTAACCGTCACAGGCAAAGAAAGTGGCTTATAGGCAGACTCCCCAACACCAATCAGCAACGCATAACCTTGATTAAATTTTTCAGTCATCTCCATCCCATTCTCTATTCAATACCTTGTCTGTGTCGCTAGGTTATCCCCTACTCCCGATAGCAACTAACTCGGAAAACCAGGTAGTTGTACTCAAGGGGTGAACTATCTGCTTTGTGAACAATCGTCCCTAAATCGGGTTTATATATCCATTTCTTCCAGTCAATAGTGGTATCACTAGGAACCTGAACTGCAATATAATTACCTTCTGCCAGACGAATTCCCATAGCCGCGTCCTCAAAATCCAGCCCCAGATAGAACTTCTGTACAGGCACATTTTCATGGCGTTGGGCTAAGACTTTCACCAATCCTAAAGTCAAAGTGGTAAAGGGCGCGATCGCAGGTTGAGCTATAGTTAATAGT
Organism: Symploca sp. SIO2C1; assembly: GCA_010692635.1. Classification (GTDB taxonomy): domain Bacteria; phylum Cyanobacteriota; class Cyanobacteriia; order Cyanobacteriales; family Coleofasciculaceae; genus Caldora. The sequence continues at coordinate 2,251 of JAAHGL010000224.1, forward strand.
TCTAAACCTGTTTGAAAGGGTGAAGATTCTAGAGCAGATAACACTGCTCGATCTGCTTCATTTTTGACGTTGACTGTAGAGCATTCAAAGGCAATTCCCTGCAAACCCACATTCAATCCAATAAAAACCGGGTAACCTGCGACTCCTGACGATTGTCCCTCCCGTACTCGATAGGTTTGACTAAAACTCACCGACTCCTCAGAATTTGCCACCTGATTGCGAGCAGCAAACGTAACCAAGACATCGTGAATACCACCGCCTGGATACTTATGAATCCGCAGACGATCTAAACGAATGTTGAGACGATTATTTTTAAGAGTGGGATCGGCAATGATCGCGCTCGGATGTTGAATTAATTGAGGTTTTGTAGAGCCGGGCTGGCGTGGGGCGATATAGCCAAATTGATGGGTTGTGTGTACCCAAGGCTGATTTTGGACTGAGTTGAAGATATTCAGTATATCTTCTACACCTTTTTCCTTAACTGCTGGTGTCCCTGAAAAATCAGGGTCGTTCATATGCTGAAGTTTAGATACGATTAACTCTGGATCATCGTACTCGCCAATAACTTTCAAATCCCCCAGTAAAGTCAATTGCTCATCATTTGTCACTTTGCCCTCCCAGTTTGGACGATAAAAATCTCAAAGGAAAATTTACTGATCGGGGTTATCCCTAGACCTAGTCAAATCTGTGCAGGGCAAGAAAATTGATCCCAGCTTGCTGATCAAACTGATATTCTGCACCCCAGCTGTCACAATCGGTATTACCGTAATTTGCAACAGCTATTGAGTAACTTTTGTTACATTAAATACTTAATTAAGGTAGTTCTTTAACTCTCTATTTCCCGCGCTCTGATATCTTGTAACCTGCATCCTGTAACTACTATCTCAAGTTATTAATGTGATACTTGAGGATGTGCAATAGAGAATCAAAAACTACATCCTGCTATTTGGTATAACACAGAAAAATTATGATTGGCGATAGTAGGCAGATATTCCATGAGCGCAAAATATAGTTGCTTGTCAATGAAGTGAACTTTGCTAAGGGGGTGGTATCAAAGGATAGAGCGATCGCTTCTATGAGTGAAACTGCTACTGAGACTTTACTAAATCTTTAATAATTAAACCTAGTAGACCATCCACTCTAAAATTGTGATAATGGTTTCCTTGCTATCAAAGTTTCTACAGGATTCTAAGTGACAAAATAAGGATAGATACTCCACTAGTGCGATCGCATAACACACGAAGGCAACTGATAATGGCTTTCCCGCCGCTTTTTGTGAGTTAAGTTACCCCTTCTTGGTGACAATTATCACTAGCTGATTTTTGTCAAGTTACATTAACATAAATTAACAATTGTTGCATTGGGTTACATAAGGTAAACAATCTGTTGAGTTGAGAGGTTCAACTCCAAAACTGTAGGAGGTAACCCATGCAAGTACAAGGAAAAACAGCTCTGATTACAGGCGCATCCCGTGGCATTGGGCGTGCTATAGCTCTCGAACTAGCTCAACAAGGAGCAGCCTGCTTATTATTAGTATCGCGGAATATTCAGCGCCTCAAGGAAGTAGCATCAGAAGCGCGACAGTTGAATCCGGAAGTCAAAGTCATCCCCCTCACTGAAACAGATATGGTGCGGGATACTCAAAAGTTTCGCTGGGTTTGGCCTACTACACCGGAAAGGGTGGCAAAGGTGTTAGTTAGCCAACTTCCCAAAGGGACTCCTGAAATATTCGTTGGGTGGCAGAGTAAATTGACGGTTCTGCTCAACCGTTTTGTACCTTGGCTGATGGAAAAGATTGTTTTACTGTCGGCTCCATTGTCTGAGGGTGAAGTAATAGGTCGTTATACTCTAGGCTTCAAGGGCTAAAATTTATTAAAGGATTATTAGTTCAACGGGAGATAATAATTTATATAAATTATTATCTCCATTTTGTGGAGGCACGTTTGAGGTTATAAAGCTTACTATACAAGCTTTTTTCTCTCCTGCCTCCTGGTTGCTGGCAAATTGAACTAACCAGATACCCACCCTCACTCCAGAATAAAATAGCCCCGAATTTTATGCGTCAATTTCAGTTTCAAGCAATTACCTTAACCAGTTTCCTAGCTGTTGTGAAGCAAGCCTTAAGACAAACTCTACTGTTGCTATTATCGCTAGTGCAGCACAGCGGAAATAACCAAAGCGTGAAAAAAGGTCAAAAAGCTTACCGTACAAGTTTTCTTCCCTTCTACCTCCTGTTCCCCTCCTTGAAGGGGTTAGGGGTGGGTTTTGCCTCCTGCCTTCTTGCACTAGGCTTCCTCCTCTACTCCTTCCCCGCTCAAGCAGCTACCCCAATTAATCCTCAATTAGAACAACAAGTATTACAGATTATCCGCGAACATCCAGAAGTAATTCTCGAATCTGTCCAAGCATACCAACAGCAACAACAACAGCAGATACAAAAGCAACGGGAAGCCTTTTTACAAGAACTAAAAGCTAATCCCAAAGGAGTAATTGGCTCATCTCCTACCACTGGTGCAACTGAGTTAAAGACAGTACTAGTAGAATTTTCGGACTTTCAATGTCCCTTCTGTGCTGAAGCTCAGAAAACCCTCAAACCTTTAATCGCAAAGTATCAGGATGAAGTCACCTTAGTATACAAACATTTCCCGCTAACCTCCATTCATCCTCAAGCTATGCCTGCCGCTAAAGCTGCTTGGGCAGCTACTCAGCAGGGCAAATTCTGGCAGTATCATGATGCCCTATTTAACCAACAGGACAAACTAGGGGAAGAATTGTATCTAGATATTGCCCAAACCCTGAATCTGGATCTAGAGCAATTTAACCGTGACAGAAATCTTGCGGATACTGCCATTCAACAAGATATACAACTAGCTGCAAAAATAGGGCTTTCTGGCACACCTTCCTTTATCATCCAAAGTGAAACATTTTCCGGTGCAGTCCAGTTATCCGCTCTGGAAAAAGTACTGGCTAGTACAAACAAATAGGGAAGTAATTGAAATTTTGTAACTGTCTCAATAACCCTTAAAACTGTAGGTTGGGTGAAGCGATAGCATAACCCAACACTCCTCGCATATTCCGTTGGGTTTCACTTCGTTCCACCCAACCTACCTATTTCACTACAATTGTACAGTTCCACTACGGGGTACGGTTTTTCTAGAAACACTGGCAGCAGTGGAAGACAGATTAAGGATTTTAATGGGGTTATGACCAATAATTTTACGTGGCTAAATGACACTTACTCTGTATGCACGAACTGCTGTATCTACTGTCGCAATGGTAAAACCATTCTGTAATGCCTGACAAATCAGCATTCTGTCAAACGGATCACGATGTAACGATGGTAGATTCATCAGTTGAACTACACTACTTTCATCAAGAGCAAGACTGGCAATCTGATGAAGATCCCGCTGTTTGAGTAAATACGTTCCCGGATGTTCCGGTAGACGCAATTTACCTAACTTGTACTTGATAATTGCTTCCCAAACTGAAACTACACTCAGATATATTTCATTGTCTGGATCACGAATGGCATCCCGAACATGGTTTGATAACTTGGTATCACCACTGATAAACCATAAGAATATATGCGTATCCAGCAGAATCCTCATTTACCCTCGAATGAACTGAGAATATCTTCTGGTAAAGGAGCATCAAAATCATCTGGAACAGTAAACTCACCTGCACACAAACCAAATGGTCGCAGTTGCTTACTACTAGCAATCGGTCTAAGTTCAGCGATCGCTTGATTAAGGCGCATAATTACAAGGGTTTCACCTGCTTCTACTTGACGTAGGTATTTTAGGGGATCACTTTGTATTTCATCGACAGTTATTTTCATCATGAAAACACCTAATCTGATCAATTACGATCAACAAATAAAATGAAATTACTATAATATTTAGTATTATAGTATATAAAGTTCATAAATTAAACCTATGGAAAAATTACTTCCTAGCAATATTTTAGAACTAAGCATTTCCGAAAGAATTCAGCTAGTTCAAGATATTTGGGATACTATTGCTATTTCTTCCGAAGAAGTTGCAATTACCGATAGCCAAAAACAAGAATTATCTCGTCGTTTGAAGTTATACGAACAAAATCCAGATTGTCTTACAAAATGGGAGGATTTTAAACAAAAATTTAAGTAATAAATCTCTAATGACATATCAAGTTTTAGAGGAGTCACTGAATTGATTGCTTTCACGATTATGAGTTGTAAACACCTTCAGGCTCACAGTAACAATTTATAGCAACCGCCACAACGGTTAGGACACTAGGTTTAGCTCGAAATAATAAACGACGTTAATCTGATGTCCTAATGACCCTGGCGGTTGCTATATTAGACAAAACGAGTCTAACAAATTCCATCGGACACATCAGCGTTTCGCCTGGATACTTTTGTTAGCGTGATATATTTTGAAGTACCCAGCTACAGTTCCTACTGCACGATGAAAAGACAGAGCATCATTTGACGATAGATCTGCTCTTTGAAAAATGTTTCCATCACTGAAGACTACCTCATATCTGAACATTTGCATCATCGATTCCGCTGATGAGTGAGTATACTTTTCCTGAAGGAATTTCTCTGCTTCTTCGTGGTTATTAAAAACAATGGGCTTTCCGATAAGGACACTTGTAACACGAAACTCAACAGGAACTGCTGCAATCCCTGCAACAATGCGTTGAAGGAAAGAGTCGAATACAGACTTGCCAACAATTGAGATTAGTCTTTCATGGATCTGCTTCTTCTTAGCATTGGTAAGCTTATTTTCCACATTATCTGCTATAGATCTCTTAACTGATTCGGAAGCTGAATCAGCGTAGTCTATTGGTACCTTACAGTCTTCCCAAGCTTTGCAAATCTTAGCCTTTGGGATGTAGAACAAATCTATTGCACGACTGCGAACCAGTTCTTGTGCTGGCTGAGTGAAATCGCCAGCAGATATTATCCCAAGAATTCTTACCGTAGGATATGTATCCCGCATCGGAATCAGCTTACCTGAATCGTCTCTTGCCTTATCTTTAGAGTGTCGTGCGCCTCTCCGCCAAAAAGTTTCAAAAAAAGCAAGGGGCACACCTCTCTTGCTTTCTGTGCCGCCGAGTTCCAGAACGAAATCGTAATCAACATCGTTACCCTCAAGATCCGACCATATAATCTTCCCCATACGGCATTTCCTGGTCTTGAAACGATGGTCTAAGTACAAGCAAAGTTCTTTTGCAACTGCCTCAAGTAGAGTCACGGCAACTTGCTCTTCAAACCAGTCTCCGACAAGCTGGCCAAGTTTATGCCCACTGGATGAAGGTTTCTGCGTACTCACAAGATCTCCTTAATATGCTTTGCAAGTGCCATTGCTAAAAGAGGTGGAACCGCATTACCAACCTGATCATCTTGTGTAACGTATCGTGCCTTGCGAGTAAGATTGCCGAAAAACTGGTAATCATCATCGAAGCTCTGTAGCCGTGCGGCCTCACGAGTTGTCAGACCTCTTGGTTGCCAAGGATGTAGAATGTCTGTCCTGAAGTTGCATGTAATAGTCCGAGATGGAGTCGTATCCAGAAGTCTGAAAATGTTGTTCTTCCTAGTTCTCAATTCAGGCGGTAAGGAACGAATATCTCCCCCTTGGGGTATTGCCAAGTAGCGATCTATAATCTTTTGGCTATGGCGCGTTGCTCTATGGTTATAAAGTATTCCAGGACGTCTGTTCCCGAAAACTCTTTTCTGGTATTCATTTCTAGGCGGCGTATTATCCAAGATCTCATCACCTTGACCTTGCTCTATGCGTGGAAGATTTGAAAGTGCCTCTTTTACAGTTATAAAGGGACTGCGGACATATCCGAACAAATCTGGATTACAGTTTTGTGGGTAGTCATGCGTTGGGCTAGGCATAGTCATGCATTTTCCGGAGCTTGTTCCAATCATTATGAACCGTGGACGAGCTTGCGGTACACCGAATTGCGCCGAATTCAAGATACCATGAGAGACTGTGTATCCAATCTTGGTAAACTCGGTACAGATCGCTTCAAGAACCAGTCCTCTTTGCATCGACACAATTCCTGACACATTCTCGAAGACGAATACCTTGGGCTTCAATACATCAACGATACGGACAAACTCTTTGAAGAGTCGGTTCTTAGGATCATCAGGCAATCTAGGACCTGCCAGACTGAATCCCTGACAAGGGGGACCTCCAATGACGACATCAACCTCACGATTGTTAATGAGGTCATTTAGTTTCTTATCATCAATGGCAACAACATCCTGACAGATAGTTCTGACAGATGGATGGTTATGTTTAAAGGTATCAATTGCCTGCTTGTCAAAATCTATCGCCAGAATCGTCTCAAAGCCACTAGCTTTTTTAAAGCCCTCTGTGAAACCTCCCGCCCCACAAAAGAGATCGACTGTTGAAATGTTACTCATCTAGGTATTTACTTTTCTTCCCTATCTCTAATGGTCTTGAGGTCCTAGGCGTCAGACAAACTTTCAGAGAAAGCAAACACACAGACCTATGCTACCATGCCAAAATCGGGGTTTCTGGAGATGTCTATTGAGAATATTTTAATACCAGATGCTGTTCAACGCACTCAAGTATAGACAATTACTGCATAGAAAATCTACCTATAAGCAATCCACCGGGAAGGTACTGCCCCTTCTACCCCTGCGTTATCAGCACAGTGCCTCGCTTCTCGGCTTCCGGTGGGTAAAGGAAGATGGAGGAATCGAACCCCTACGACATCACTGCCGTACCACGGTTTTCAAGACCGCTTGCCGTCCATTCAGCGGCATCTTCCACAGGGTGTCTGACGGGACTCGAACCCGCTAATGACTAGCTTCACAGGCTAGTGTCTCGACCTCTTCGACTTCAGACACCATTTGTTGATAGTGGAGACTAGGGGAGTTGAACCCCTGTCACGACTGTGCAAGAGTCGTATGTTCCCGTTACACTAAGTCCCCATGTTAGGTTTTAGGTTTTAGGTTTTAGGTAAACGCAATATCTCACGGACTGCCATTAAAATCTCTCCTAATTTATTTTTTCCGCTGCCATCTTTACCACACCCCCAGTAGTAATCATGGGGCGCATTCTCAACAATTAATTCATCACCTGTAGCCAGAAGAATTTCACGAATGTTGGCATTAGTTTTAAACTTCTGCAACACAGCTCGTTGCATAATGCTATCTTTAACCTGCTCCCAATCACTACGAAGAGGATGCTTGCGATCGCGTCCCATTTTTGCAGCTTCTTTGGGGCTTTTGGCTGAGTAAATTTTGTCAAACCAAGGACGATCTGTATCAACAAATTTTTGTGCTTGGAAATAATGTTCACTGGTTAACCACCACAGTTCATCTAGCTCAAAACCATGCAGGGAAAAGTTAGAAAAACAACCATAGGTTTGTGTACGGGTGCTATAAAAGTAAATTGGCATTGCTTTATATCAATCAATGTTTTGTGGATACTGGGGGGAGTTGAACCCCCATCTTTCAATCTGCCAGATTGACGCTTTACCAGTTAAGCTACAGACCCATTTTTATTAACTAAGAACATAATCGCCACTATTGTGCCTCACTTTTTTGGTCTTCAGTGGATGAACTAGTAGTAATACTGTTACGACTTACGCACTGTAACGGAATTACGTCATCCTGAGCGGTAGCAAAGGATTTCCCAGACGGCTGAGATGCTTCACTATCGTTCAGCATGACAGTTGAGTGCGTAAGTCCTAACTGTAAGGATTTGCTCCAATTCCTCTCCCCCAGCTCCCTCAGCTTCCTCTGCTCCCCCAGCTTTCTAAATTGAAGTGGGTGGTATAGGAGTCGAACCTATCTAGTGCAGATTAAAAGTCTGCTGCACAGCCGCTATGCCAACCACCCAAATTTGAGAACAGGACTTGTGAGTATTAGCGAAGCTGTTGTTAAGCTATTTCTTGCGAGCAACTTCGTTGCACCTTCAGCGATCGCAATTTTTCAAAATAAAGAAGTGGATCCTCATTAACAACTTCCCTTGCGCGATCGCATACAGCGCTTACCGCTGCAATGAGGTACACCTGAATAAGTTGTCAAAATTTGATAGATTTTTTCCTCGTCGATTTTACTGTACCTCGTAACAGCGCGAAGCGCTGTATCTGAAAAACAGCGTGCAAGTTATCAGAGCAATAGCGTTCATCACTCAGAAGGAACTCCGCCGATGAGTTACCACACACTCTTTAAAGGATGGCTACCTCTAAGCCAACCTCTCGGGTTCTTTGCGCCTCCCTTGCTTCATGCCCCCCGCATTACTGCGACGGTACTCTTCCTCTCGTACTATGTATGTAAGCTCTAAAGATTAGGTCACGCTATATTGTGCACGATCAGCGAAAGCTGGTGCTGAAGGCGATCGCATAATAGACAGTTAGGTTTATTAATCTCAGAAGAAAGCAACCTCCTTGTTAAATTGTATCAAGCACCCCCACCAGGATTCCAACCTGGGACACTCGCCTTAGAAGGGCGCTGCTCTATGCGCTGAGCTATAGGGGCAGGAATTGGTAGTCCTGACAGGAATTGAACCTGCGACATCCTCTTTGTAAGAGAGGCGCTCTCCCGGCTGAGCTACAGGACTACGTAAAGCGGATGGCGAGACTCGAACTCGCGCACTGAAATTGGCATACTCAGATGCTACCTACTACATCACATCCGCAGATTTGAAGCGGATAACGGGACTCGAACCCGTATCAAAAGGTTGGAAGCCTCACATGCTAGCCATTGCACCATATCCGCATCTTTAAATCTGAAACTGCTTTTTATCAATGGATAATGGATAATGGATAATTGATAATGGATAATTGATAATTGGTTAATTTGGTCTAAAATCTCTTCATTTGTTCATTATCAATTGTTGAACTATTTTCTAGAAATCGACTCTGGAATTCTCTGAATATCCTTCCTTGCTTAGTAGAGTCAAGTACAGAAAATAATACAGTTTTGAATCTTCCTGAAAATTGACCCTGAGGCAATAAAAAATCGGCAAACATTTGAGCAACTATTGATGGCTCATTTCTAAAAACACCGCATCCCCAAGCTCCTAAAACTAGTGCGTCACAACTATGATAAGTAGCTAAACTCAACAATTTTGCACCACGATTGTACAGAACTTCCCCTATTGTTTCTCCCTCTTGAGGTTGGTTCCTCCAAATGGCTCCAGCATTGGGAGCTGGACTTGTAATAAAATCGACAAGATAGGGCTTTTCTAGTAATGTTCCATCATCTGTTCGGATAATTGGACAACCAGGTGAGTAGATGATCCGGTCAGAATATAAGAGGGATTTATGAGAACGATGAAAATTGTAGTATTCAGGACATTGCAAGAGGCTTTTGTAGAGGGCAGAACTCCGTGCTAAGCTCTCTTCTTGACCTTGAGAACCTTTAATAAATCCACCGCCAGGATTTTTGGCAGAAGCAAAATTAAGGACTCCAATTTTTTGAAACTGTTGTGAACGTGTCAGACGTTCTGCTCCCATCAGAGTTGTCTCATTTCTGACTGCAAATTCAATGGTTAAGAATTGGGGGTTATCAGAGAGAACTTTTTGTTTGATAGTTGAGAGAGTATCCGGTTCATAACATTTGGTCTGCTCTAGGCAGGATGCTAATTCTTGGACAATATCGACTCGTTTACCATCAGGTGAGCAGTAGTAGCCTGCTTCGAGAATTTTTACTGTATCTTTAGCGATCGCAATTCGCCTCATAGTTTTGACTCTAGTTCATTACTTATTACTCATTACTCTCCAGAAAGAAGGCAGGAGGCAGAGGGCAGAAGGCAGAAGGCTCTAAGGGAAACTGACTTGTTTCTTATTCTCTTTTTCGACGTGGAATTTTACCCTGCTCCCTGCTTCCTGCTCC
>JAAHGL010000225.1 GCA_010692635.1 Symploca sp. SIO2C1
TTGCACTTTCATGGGAAATCCCTGGGTGACCTTGGGGAATACAAGTGCTCAAAACGAGGATAAATGCTTAATTCCTTCTTACTTGTTACTTTTTACTTGTTACTTGTTACTTATTCAGCAAGCCCTATTTCTTCCTTCTGCCCTCTGTCCTCTGCCTTCTGCCTTGTTCCTTAGGAGCCCCCCAACGGGCGGCACGCCGCCCCCTACAAAGGTCAGAAACACTTTCTCCTACCTTAAAGCCTTAGAGCCTTGGAACCCTCTTCCCTTCTGCCCTCTGCCTTCTGCCTTGTTTCTTGAAAGCGCCTGACAGGCGGCGTACCACCTCCTATGAAGGGAAGAAACAAGCCAAACCCTCTTCCCTCCTGCCTTCTGCCTCCTGCCTCCAGTTTCTCGAGAGCAATTAGCAATTAGCAATTAGCAATTAGCAATTAGCAATTAGCAATTAGCAATTAGCCAGAGTGTTTCTTAAAAGTTAAACCTTTATTCCTTGAGGAATACAAGCCTGTAACTTCTGAGCAAGGACAGTTACACCAGGTTGATACACCATATATTCGTGATAACCAGGAATAGTTTGTACATCAAGTTTACCGATTGCTTGCTCTGCCCAACCTAGAGTTGGTTCGATCGCAGCAATCATTTCTTGGGAGAGTCCTAAAGAGCCTTTTTCAGACCTAAATAAAGTGATAGAACCTGGATAAGAAGGTGGTGAGTAGCTAAGCATTGCTTGGTAATTTAGCTTAAAAACTTGCAGCAGACGCTCAATATCAGCCACTTTAAAATCAGGAGGTACGACGTTAGCCTGTTGAGCTTGCTCCAAAATCACCACTGCTTGCTCTTCAGGAGTAAGGTTCTTGAGTTTGGCGGTAGGTAGTGAAATAGTTCCCCCAAAAAGTTGTAAAACGATTTCTTCTCCTTGTAGTAAGTTGTCCTCATCAGGTAGGTGAGAAGGAGCGTGGGTATCAAGTAATCCGAGAAAAGCTATCTGCTGACCCTGACTTATCAGCTCAGAAGCCATCTGTAATGCTACTACTCCACCAAAGGACCAACCAAGTAGGATATAGGGACCATTGGGCTGAACCTCGCGAATAGCTGAGAGGTAAAGATTAGCCATATCTTCCACTCGCGTGAGTGGTGTTTGTCCCTTTTCTAAACCCAATGCTTGTAAACCATAAAATGGTTGTTCTGCTCCCAATTGTTGAGCTAATTCAAAATAGCAAAAAGCAGTTCCACCACTAGGATGTATGCAGAATATTGGTACTTTGGAGCCCTGGGAGTTAATGGGAAACAGAGGGGAGAAAGAAGCGACGCTATCTTGACGGAGGATAGTAGCCAGTTGTTCAACTGTAGGAGATTGGAACAGGCTTGACAAAGGTAAAGATTTGCCAAATTCCTGTTCTATTTTGTTGATTAAGCGAGCTACTAATAGTGAGTGACCCCCTAAATCAAAGAAATTATCAAAGATACCTACCTGCGGCACCTCTAGCACTTCCTGCCAAATTTGAGCGATTTTACGCTCCACTTCATTCCTCGGCTTAATCCGTTGTTTAGTTTTCTGACCCAAATGACTCTGGGATAATAGGTCAAGATCAATTTCTCCAGTCTCAGTTAAGGGCATTTCTGGCAGTTGCACCAGAGTACAACTACTGGATTTACCAATACCATCCCCTAGCTGACGCTCCAGCAAACCTACATCTGGTTTACTTTCATTCGAGGTAAAGTAAGCAGTTAACTGTTGTAAACTCTGACAATCCCCGCTCAACCTTTGTATTTGGGGCTTACTATGATCCAAACCCACCAGCAAATTATGGTGATTATGACACAGAGCTGCCAATAAGGAATACATTCCTTGTGATGGTGTTATGGCATAGTAGCCTTTAGCACGGCTGAGTTCCTGCATGGGAAAACCGCGACTCATACCTGTCTCATCCCAGATACTCCAAGCCAAGGAATAGGTTTGTTGGTTACCGTGAGCTTGTTGGTAGTCGCAGAAAGCTGTTAAAAAACTATTGGCTGCTGAATAGGCAGCTAAAGCTGTAGCACCAAAGAAACCATATATCGATGAGAAGTGGATAAACAAAGCATCAGCATTATCTTTGAGCAGTTGATGCAATACCCAGCTTCCCACAACTTTAGGACGCAGTAGTGCCGCCATGCTCTCTTGAGTTGCCGATGACAAGAATTGCTCGTGGTAGATGCCTGCTAGATGAATAATTCCATCTAGTTGAGTTCCACCCCACTGAGTTACAGCTTGACTTACTACCTTTTGTAGTTGTCCTAAATCGCAGATATCTACTGCTTGATATATTACTTCCCCTGGTAGTTGCTGCAACTTCTGGTATGCCAGCATTTTTTCCGAGAGCTTATCTCCCTCTTTCTGTGAAATTTCAATTCTCCGCGTCTCCGTGTCTCCCCGTCTCCGCGTCTCCTTCAGTTGCTCTAAATCTGTTCGACCTACCAAGATCAGCCTTGCTTGGTAATGCTCTAAAATATACTGGGCAATTTCGACTCCAATTCCTCCAAGTCCACCAGTGATGAGATAAACTCCTCCCTGTTTCCAAGGTAGTTCTCGTTGCTCTTCTGATGCTAAGTCTACTGCCTCTAGAGCTGAAACTAAGCGTTTGCCCTCTCTGTAAACTATTTCTGTGTCTATTTTATTGAACACACTACAAAGTTCTTGCCAGATGTAGCTCCCATTTACCTCTGGTTCTGCCACAGGTAAATCTATATGAGTACAGTGTAACCAAGGCATTTCCTGGGGAATGGTTTTGAGTAAGCCTAATACCGTTGCTTTTTCATAAGCTATATTGTCTGTCGGTTGGACTGACTGAATATAACTACTGATCAACAGTAACTGTACCTGATGTTGCGTACCTTGGACTTGTTCTAAGGCTTGAACTAAGTGTAGTAAACTATAGAGTCCTTGGTTCTGTGATTGTTCCAGACTTTCTCTGTCTACTTCAATGTAATCCTGGTAAGTACCTAAATGTAAAATCCGACCAATTGGTGTCTTGGTTGCTGCGATGGACTCCAATAACTCTTGGTAATGCTGGGGATTTGCAGGAGCTATAGTATAGTTGCGATCGCTAACTTGAGTAAAGTCATTACCAAAAGTAACTTGGATACAGTCTTGACTTGCTGCTTCTAGTTTTTCTGACAAGAAACGTCCTAATCCTAAATCATCAGCAAAGATTAAAGTTGAACCTACCTGAGGAGCTCCTAAGGGGAACTTCGCGTCCCCAATTAAATCGGAGAAACAAGTCATACCCTCTTTCCTTCTGCCTTCTGCCCTCTGCCCTCTGCCTTCTTTCTCAAGAGAGTAAAGAGAAACACTAGCTTCTTTACGTCGCCAAGATTTTTGGTAGAACCAGTTGGGGATTGTCCAGTTATTGGCTAATTGAATATCAATCGCTTTGATTACTTCTTGACATTCCCTAGCTTGCAACATCCGTTTCAGTCGTCCCCGCTGAATCTTACCGCTGGTTGTCTTGGGAAACTCGCCACGGGATATGGGTATGACATAAGTAGGAGTAATGCCTATTTGAGATGATACTTCTCGCCGAATAGTTTTTATTAACTCAATGTTCAGTTCCAGTTGTTGCTGTTTCGGTGTGAAGAAAATTGCTAACCCTTCTGTTCCCGTTGCTGGCTCAGAGAAACTAACGGCTCCGGAGAAAGTCGGTTCTACTCCTTCAAGGTTATTAACTGTGTCCTCAATTTCGTAGCAGTAATAGTTAACCCCATTAATAATAATTAACTCTTTTTCTCTACCTGTTAATGTCAGTCTACCATCCCAGATGAAACCCAAGTCACCACTGTTAAACCAGCCATCTCCGACAAAGGCTTCTGAGTTAGCTTGAGCATTATTCAAGTAACCAGGAGTTACTACTTTGCCTTTGATTTGGAACCTGCCAATCACACCTTCTGGTAACAGTTGATTCTGCTCATCAGTAATCCGAATTTGAACTCCTGGTACGGGAGCGCCTAAATCGGTAAATTCTATGACATCTGTATCCGTTGCCTCCCCTTTCACTAACTGTCCTCCGAGGGAAGATTTTTGGATACGATGGATACCTGATGTAGGCTCAAACTGGTTTTGATAAGTCATGCAAGTACAGACTTCTGCCATGCCAAAAGCTGGTTGCATTGCTTGGGAAGGTACTCCAAAGGGAGCCACTAACTGGAGAAACTCTCTGACTACTTTGGGAGTTACTTGTTCTCCAGCATTCATGAAGAATTTGACTGAAGATAAATCCCAATTTAAATGAGGGACTTTGGAGAGGGCATCACTGACTAACTTAAAGCCAAAATTTGGTGTCCAGGTTTGGGAAACTCGATATTTTTCCATTAAATCTAACCAGACAGTGGGGTTAGCTAACACCACATCTGTTGCCACTTCAATTTGCTGACAACCTAAGTAAGTATCTTTGAAGTGACAGGTAAGGATAGGCACTACGTGATCGACTGGTAACCAATTGATGGAAACATCGTCTGCTTGATAACCATTAAATTGCTGAGCTGCATGGATATGAGTGACAATACCTTGGTGGGTTTCTTGAATACATTTTGGTACTCCGGTGCTACCTGAAGTTAATTGTAAGAAGGCGACATCATCTGGTTGAGTTTGGTGAATTTCTGCGGTAGCTGGATAATTCTTCATCCTTTGTACCGACAAAACTTGCAATCCTGAGAGGGGGAGTAACTGTTGGAGATTTTGCAGTGGATCTAGCAGGGATTCACTGGCTAATATTGGTGGATGCTCTAGTAGTTCCCAGGTATTGTAGAGTTTTTTGACTACAGCATTTGGCTGTTGATAAGTCTTGGCTACGGCTACAGTTACAGGTTGAATTCCTCCCAAAATACATCCCCAGAGTGTGGGAAAATAATCTCGCAGGCATTCGATTTGCAGTATAATTCGGTCTCCTGCTTGTAAACCTTGATCACGCAAACCATTCAAGATACATTTAGCTTCCCCTAGTAAACTGCCATAGGTTTGGGAGACTTGTTGGTTAGGGGAAAGAATATAGATTATTTCTTTTTGTTGATATCTAGTTGCTGTTTGGATTAATGCTTCTGTTAAGGTTTTGGGTGCATCTTCTGGAATTGCTAATGAGCCACCATCACTTAGTGCAGGTACAGCTGCTGCTGGATTTTCTGATTGAGATACAACTTGTTCAACTGAAGGAGCTTCTGTTGTTGTAGAAAAGATACTATTGAGGGATGTTTCTGGAATTAGGTCTAGTATATGAACTGGTAGACTGGCTTTGGTTTTATGGGGTTGAACAACTACTGCTGCTTGTTCTATTTGGGGATGAGATTGCAATTTTTCTTGCCAAAGGGCAATCAACTCTGAGTCAAGAACTTCTATACTGGCTAGTGCTGCTGCATCGATTTGCCCTAATTCCGTCCAAGGTAAGGCAGATATGGGTACATAAGCAGAAGGTAGAAATTCAGGAGATAAATGAGATTTTAGGTATGAATGTATTTTCTCTCCAGAAAAATTACCGGAAACTACCAGATAAGCAATCTGTTGATTATCCTCGCTCAAGATAGTACATTCCTGGACTTCAGGAAGAGATTTTAAGGCAGTTTCTACTAGAGCTTGCTTTCTTTCCTCACTATGGAGCTCTGCTTGATGCACCTTCAGATTTTCTGACAGCTCTAATTCATTGATTTTAGTCTCTGGAGAACTAAGACATTGTTCTAAAATCAACAAGTAGGAATCGATTAAAGCTGTAATTGTATCTTCTGCAAATAAATTGGCATTATAAGTTAAGATGCCTGTGAACTCTTGCTCAGCTTTTAATAAAGCAAAGAATAAATCTACGTCTGTAGGGGATTTGCCTTCGATTGTAGTTGAGGTAAAATTAGCATAACTTTGAGTGTTTTTCCCAACATCAATATAGTCAAATAAAATTTGAAACAAATTTTTGTATTGTTGAGATGTTTGATGCGCAACAAGTTCTGCTACATAATTGAGAGGAATATGTTGATTGGCATAAGCTTCTAAAGTAATTTCTTTGACTTTGTAGAGTAATTCTTTGAATGTCAAATTATCAGTAAGCTGCGCACGCAATAAGATAATATCAGCAAAGAAACCGATAGCAGATTGAAGTTTGTGATGTACTCTGCCTGAAACTGGAAAACTAATGACAATATCCTGTTTGGAGGAGTATTGAGATATCAAGACATAGAATACTGCAAGAAAGAAAACTACAGGGGTAATACTGTATTCATTACTTAACTGTTGAACTGCGGGTAAT
Source organism: Symploca sp. SIO2C1 (assembly GCA_010692635.1). Lineage (GTDB taxonomy): Bacteria > Cyanobacteriota > Cyanobacteriia > Cyanobacteriales > Coleofasciculaceae > Caldora. Next base: position 6,261 of record JAAHGL010000225.1, read on the forward strand.
ATATTAGTCGGTATAGAGAAACCTTTTTGTATACCTCGAAAGCCTCGAGATATTTGAAAATTATCAATTGGTATTGGATATAAACTAGGAACACCAGCTAGTTGCTCTTGCCAATAATTTAATCCTTTGTCTAATACCTCTCCCTGTAACCACTGTCGCTGCCAAATAGCATAATCTCCATATTGAATCTCTAGTTCCTTTAAGGGAGACTCTTTCTGCTCCAAAGAAGCATCATATAAAGCTAAGAGCTCCTGAATTAATAAATTAATTGATAAAATATCACTAATAATATGATGACATACTAAAATTAATACTCCATCTGTCTCACTAAATCGTAGTAGCTTTAACCTGAATAATGGAGCTTCATATAAATCAAAAGATTGATCAAATTCTTGTACAACTTTTTTGGCAATAACAGCTGTTATTTCATTGGTGCTTAAATCTAAATAATCTTCGAAATCAAGACTTACATCTAGCTGAGGAACAGGTTCCTGTACCAAAGAGCCGTCAACTAAAGCAAAATTTGTTCTGATAATTTCATGACGATTAACGATTTGATTCCAACTTTCTTGCAAGCTTGAAATATCTATTAAACCTTTAATTCTAACTGCTTGAGATAGATTGAGTGCTGCACTATCTGGCATTAATTGAGCTACATACCAAAGACGCTCTTGTTGATAAGAGAGGATAAAATGCTCATTTCTGGGAACAGAAACTAAAGGTATAGAACTAGCATTAAAGTTATTGCTTTTCTGTTGTAGCAATTGCAATAGTTCAGTTTTATTTTGAGAGAGAAGCTCACGAATCTCTGCTGTCAATGCTCCCTTAGGAGCGTTGATTTTGAGTTTGCCATCTTCAGCCGATACTTTAATGCCTTGGCTAGAGATTTGATACAAAACTTGCTTTATATTCATCGAGCACTTCCTCTCTATCGTAATTGCTAATTGCTAATTGCTAATTGCTAATTGTTAATTGCTAATTGCTAATTGTTAATTGCTAATTGCTAATTGCTAATTGTTAATTGCTAATTGCTAATTGCTAATTGTTAATTGCTAATTGGGAAAATTTATAAGCAGTTGAAACTCATTACTCATTACTCATTACTCATTACTTTAAAAATCTCTCCTATTTTAGAGGGTAATTTCTTCCCTCTCTTCAACAAGATCTTCTGTTGGTGAGCTATTTGAATCACTAATTTGTTTGAGCAAAAGTTCCTCAATCAATAAACCTGCTATTTGGACAATATTAATACCTTCAATCATTCTTTCCATCGGCAGATCAAATTCCATTTCCCTTTGCACCAAATTTCGCAATTCAACTGCCATCAAGGAGTCAAGTCCCATACTAGTCAGAGGTTGTTTTATGTCGATTTGGGAAGAAGTCATGCCCAACAGAGCAGAAATTTTCTTTTTGAGGTAATCTATCAAGATTTTTTCTCCTTCCTCTGGTGGAGCTGCTTTTAGCTGTTCTAAAAGTTGCTCATTTTTAGCTTCTGTTACTGATGAAATCAAACCCTCTAAAAATGGTATCTTTTGACCCCCAGGGAACTGCTGGACAAACCTGGACCAATTGACCGGGAAGACGCCGACTTGACTGGAAGACTCAGATAACAATGAACCCAATGCCTGCATTCCCTGTTGGGTTTCTATCGCAGTTATACCAATGGCATCAAGCCGATGCTGATGTCCCTTACCTAAACTGGCAGCCATACCTGCTGCTGCCCAGGCTCCCCAGTTGATACTCAACCCCGGCAATCCTATACCCCGACGATAGTGAGCTACAGAATCCATAAAAGCATTGGCTGCAGCATAATTTCCTTGACCTGGTGAACCTAACATCGAAGCGATCGATGAGAAACACACAAACCAATCTAAAGGTAAATCTTTGGTGAATTGATGTAAATACCAAGTCCCTTGCACCTTGGGTGCCATGACTTTGGTAAATTGCTGCCAACTCATCTTTTGCAGTACTCCATCATCAAGTACCCCTGCTGCATGAATCACTCCTTTGAGGGGAGATAATGATGTGGCAATCTCCTCAAAGATGTTTTCGACATCCTCTTGATGAGAAATATCTCCTAACAACACACTGATAGAAGCTCCGGCTGCTTCTAACTCAGTTATCACTTTTTGTGCTGTTTCCTTGGGAGTGCTGCGCCCAGTTAAGACGATATTTTTCGCTCCTTGAGCTACCATCCATTGGGCTACTTCTAAGCCTAAAGCTCCTAATCCTCCGGTAATCAGATAACTCGCTTCTGGTTGTAAAGACTGCTGCTCCCCCTTAACTGGCGGCATCTCTACCACTACCTTCCCTATCTGTTTTGATTGCTGCATGTAGCGGAAGGCATCCGTGATTTGTGTCGAGGAAAATACTTTATGAGGTAATGCTGCAAGTTCTCCTTGATTCCACTGCTGGGTTAATGACTCTTTTAGTTGAGCCATTACCGCTGGTTGTTGTTGCACTACTTCTCCTAAATCAAAGGGGAAATAGCTCACATCTGCTCGTTTTTCCCCTACTTCCTCTTGGCTCCAAATGCCGATTTTGCCAATTTCAACAAATCTGCCTCCTTCTGCTAAGATTTCCAAGTTCTTGGGAATATATTCTCCATTGAGGCTATTGAGTATGATGTCTACTCCTTCTCCTGCAGTACGCTCCTTAATTTCTGTGGCAAAATCTAGAGTACGGGAGTTCATGATGTGCTTGATACCCAGGGACTTGAGAAATTCCCATTTCCCGGGACTAGCGGTGGCAAAGATTTCTGCTCCTGCAAGTTGGGCTATTTGTACTGCCGCTTGCCCTACTCCTCCTGCTGCAGCATGAATTAATACCCTCTCTCCTGGTTGAATGTTGGCTAAGTGGTGCAACCCATAGTAGGCGGTGAGGAATGTCAGGGGTAGGGTAGCAGCTTGGCTGAAGCTCATCTGTTTCGGTTTCGCCATAATGAGATCAGCAGAAACATTGATGAAACTGCTAAAGGCATCTTGGAGCATAGTGGCGATGACTTGATCTCCTACTTGCCAATCTGAGACATCTTCTCCTACAGCGACAACAGTGCCTGCACATTCAAAACCGAAGGTGAGTTGCTCGGCACTAGTGATGCCTAAATGTTCGGCGTAGTACTCTTGGAGTAATCCTAGGGCATTGAGTACATCTCGGAAGTTTAGTCCTACTGCGGCTACTTCGATTTCTACTTCGTTGCCTTCAGGAGAACGGCGTTGCATTGCTTGCCAGCTGAGGTTGTCGATGACTCCGTATTCTGAGAGTTTTAATTGTATTGGTTGGTCTGGTGAGGTAATTTGATTGTTTTGTGGTTTTTGTACCAGTCTGGCTACATAACGGTTTCCCTGACGTAGGGCTATTTGGTCTTCAGTATCTTCTGACAATAGTTCAGCTACTAGGGCATCTAGGGTATGAGTTGTTTCTAAGTCGATGCGTTTACATTGTAATTCTGGATGTTCTTGGGCAATTACTCGTCCTAGTCCCCACAAGCTGCCATACTCAGGATTGATAACTTCGGAGTTGGAGTTAACACTTTGAGTGCCTTGGGTTACTAACCACAGTTGGGGTATTTTTTCCGGTTTGCTGTTGATGATTGCTTGTACTAAGTGCAGTGTTGCCCCACAGCTTGTTTCAGTAATTTTCTCTAAAGCTAGGTTGTCTTTTCCTTCAACTGCCGATACACTCCACAAATGTACAATCTTTGTAATTCCTGGGTTTTCATCTAGCAGTTGTTGAAATTGCTCAGCATTGGTGGGATTGATTTGATAGTGTTGCTCACTTAGTTGCTGATAGCTGTCTCCTGCTGAGACTAGAATGCACTCTTGACCTTTGTCTGTTAGTGCTTCTAGTAGTAAATTATCTGGCGCTAATACTAACCATTTATTGGTTGCTGTTGGTGATGGGGTCTTTGATGGTAAGGCTTGAGCTTGCCAGTGGATTTGATAATACCAATGTCCCAAGTCTGGTTGGATACTTCTGAAGAGGGCTGATGCCGTGGTTGCTCTTAGTTTTAATCCCTCTAACTCCCCTACTACTATGCCCTGATTATCTACTAGTACAATGTCTGCTGTTAAGCTATTTGGTTCTATTTCCGCGATCGCCCATACTTGGCTTAGTTGATGACGGTACAATTGCCATTTTCCGACCGCTACTGGTAAATAGGTTGTCTCGCTGTCTGCTTTTTCTATGGCATGACCAATTACTTGTAGCGCTGCATCTAATAAGGCTGGATGTAACTGATAGTCGGTTATTTGTGCTGTTAATTCCTCCGGTAAGGCTATTTGCCCTAGGGCTTTGCCTTTGCCTTTCCACAACTGTTTTATCCCTTGGAAACTGCTGCCGTAGTTAAGCCCTATTGATTGACATTGTTGATAATGTTCTTTGACCTCTATTGCTTGGCTACACTCAACTTGGTATTTTTCTAAATCTACCTTGGTTGGAGCTGTATCTGTTTGGTTGGCTTGAATTTTTCCTGTGGCATGAAGTACCCAATCTGGTTCTTCTTGGTTCTGTTGTTCTTGTTGAGTAAATATTTGGAATTGGTAGCTTTGGTTGTCTGATGGGATGAGTATGGTTTGGGCTGTTATCAATTCTCCCTCAGGCAAAATCCATCCCCGCTGGATGATTAGGTCTTCGACAACTAAATGAGGGGTTTTCAGTCGGTAATTTCCTGCTGCTGCAGCTATTTCCAAGTAAGCTGTTGTCGGGAATAGTGCTTTGTTAAAGACTCGGTGGTGGTTGAGATAGGCTGGAGCAGCTTCCCCGATGAATGATTGAAATATTTGTTGCTTCCCTGCACAATTGAGTTTTTGACCTAGGAGAGGATGGAAATTTTTGGCTGTTGATAAATATTGTTGATTCTGGAAATTTTTGTTGTTTTCTGGCCAATATCTTTCTCGTTGGAAGGGATAAGTCGGTAGTACTACTTTCTCTCTGTTATAGTCTCGGTCAAATCCTACCCAATCTATTTTGGCTCCCTGTACATATAACTCTCCTAAACTTGAGAGCATTTGTTGCCATTGTTCTACTCCCGGACGCAGAGAAGGTAACCATACTCCTACATCCTCTGGTAAACATTGCCGAGCCATGCCTAATAATATTGGTTTGGGTCCTATTTCTAGGAAAACTTTGCACCCCTTTTCCTCTAGATTGATCATGCTCTGGGCAAATCTCACTGGCTGCCGCACATGATTAACCCAATATTCAGCAGTGGTGATCTCCGAACTCACCTGTTTGCCAGTAACATTCGAGATTAGTGGCATCCGAGGTTTACTATATTTTACTTGTTTGGCTACTGCTTCAAAATCTGCCAGCATCGGTTCCATTAAGGGTGAATGGAAGGCATGGGATACTTGTAGTTGTTTGGTTTTAATGCCAATGTATTCTAAGCGGCTCACAACCCCTCTTACGGCAACAGACTCTCCAGAAATGACTACGCTTTTTGGTCCATTAATTGCCGCGATCGCTACTTGGTTTGTCTCATTATAGAGAGCCTCTTTTACCTGAGATTCTGATGCCAACAAAGACACCATCTCTCCATCCTCAGGCAACTGTTGCATTAACTTGCCTCGTAGGGCAATTAACTTCAAACCATCCTCTAAACTGAAAACTCCTGCAATACAAGCGGCTACATATTCTCCTACACTGTGACCTATGACTACATTTGGTTTCATCCCCCAGGATTGCCAGAGTTTAAATAAGGCGTATTCTATGGCAAATAAAGCAGGTTGGGTATAAGCAGTTTGATCTAGTAAGAATGAATCTAATGAGTCTTTGTCTGCTGGATAAAGAATTTCTCGTAACGAGTTCTCC
>JAAHGL010000226.1 GCA_010692635.1 Symploca sp. SIO2C1
ATAGATAACGAGATCTTCATGAGAAAAAAATGCTTCTTTTGTCTTCTTCTCCCTTGTCCACTTTCCCCCCTTGTCTACCTTGTCTCACCCCATTATACGATTAATGTAAAAAACCTACCCTTGTCAGCCCCTAACCCCTCCAAGGAGGGGAACTGAGGAGCTCCGGAGCAGTGATAAGATTGGACGGTTTCAGTACTGAAATTGATTGTTCTTTTTTCGGTTATTAAGTAGGGTTTGCTGTATAAGTGTGGAAGCTATGCCAGAAAAGGCTTTCAATCATTTTTTTAGAGCCCAAGTGCAAGGAAATGGTCTCTTTTAGTTCAAAAACCTTGCACCTTAGCGTGGAAAATCCCTAACACCTACCACCTCTTTCCCTCACCTAACACCTAACACCTATGGAACCCGAAAATTACGACTTATTCAGCAAGCCCTAAGTATTTCTGTACTGGTGCAAGATGTGAGTAAAAAATAAACATATCAGCGATCGCTAATCCGCAAGGATATCGAGGGGGATGATGTAGTGCGATCGCTTTCTCTTGTAGGTTGGGTGAAGCGTTGTGAGGATTTAACCCATCATCTTGGCTGCAAAACCAAAAGTGAAACCCAACACCGAGTCTACCGCATTGAATTAGGGCTTCCTGAATAAGTCGTAATTTTCTGGTTTTGAAGTAATAAGTAATAAGTAAAGAGTGTACTATCGCTTGCTGCACAACTCTTTGAGGCAATTAATTGAAGTGAAAGTAGCTCTTAAAAATCTGCTTACTTTTACCTCATATTCGGAATTTAAGCGGGTGTTTCCCTACGATGGTACAAGGTTTTTGTATCGATGGGCTCAAAAACCTTGGACTTTTTGGGGCAAATAAATGATTGAAAGTCTTGTCTGGTATGGCTTCCACACTTATGCAGCAAGCCCGAATTAGGCAAAATAATGCGAACTCGCCTTCAGCAGCAGTTAAGTTACTTGCAGAGCCTGCTGGCGTGATCGCCATTATTTCAATTAATTGGTAAAAAAGCTTCTCCTAACTTACCTTTCGGTTGCTGTGTTGGGTTGCGCTTGTTAGTTCGAGGACTATGAGCTTCAATTTCTCCTAAAGAACGCTCCACCCAACCTACATTAGGTTTATATAGTTTATAGGCGTACACGTTTTCTATTATTAATAATAGTAGCAAAAAACAATCTCTTTTGCAACTAACTCACGCTTCAAGATGCTAGTTCCACCTAGCTTATGGACAGCGATCGCATTTTAATTCCAACCCTGCTCCCATATCACCTGGCATCATTGTATCCGAATGCTTCACCCTCGGTGTGTTAACCATTAGAGCGTAACATTTGGATAAAATACATATTATTAACGAATCAGCGATCGCATAGTTATACTATGGATTTTGAATGGAACTCAGAGAAAGCAGCATTAAACTTGAAGAAGCACGATGTCTCATTTCAGGAAGCTTCAACCGTATTTAATGATCCACTATCGCTAACTTTTCCTGACTCTGATCACTCCGTTGGAGAAAGTCGCTACGTTATTATTGGGATGTCTAGATTAGGACAGCTTTTAATTGTTGCACATACTGATAGAGAACACACAGTACGAATTATCAGCGCACGAAAAGCTACCCGAAAGGAGAAGAGATTTTATGAAGAAGGAATTTGAGACGGAAATGGCAGATGAACTACGCCCTGAGTATGATTTTGCTCAAATGGAAGGAGGCGTTAGAGGTAAATATGTTGAGAGATATCGTAAACGAACAAACCTAGTGCTTTTAGAGCCCGATGTTGCTCAAGCTTTTCCTAATGATGAAGCTGTAAACGAAGCATTGCGATTGTTAATCCAGGTTGCCCAGCGCCAGCAGTCCAACACTACGGTGCAGTAAACGGAATAAGGGACTTCCAAATAAAAAAATATCTTATTAACCAATAAGCGATCGCTAATCCGCAAGGATATCGAGGGGGATGATCTAGTGGGAGAATCTTGCTCCCTAAAAGAGAAGTGAAACTGGCATCTTGCCAGTTCCACATAAAATGATTATTTATTTGATTGAGATTGAGACAGGCACCGAAGCATGTTCCACAAACTTATGCCTTGACTTCAAGACCAATCCCTTCATATCTCTTGATGCTCTTTTTATCCAGCATCCGCCGTCCATCAATAACTAACGGTTGCTTCTCCAAAGGAGCCAATAATTCGGGAATTTGCTGAAACTCTGGCCAACGGGTGATGATGATAATTACCTCTACCTTGTCAATTGCCTCAGCCAGATCATCACAGAATACTAGCTTATCTTCTCCAAAGAGCTTTTGAGCTTCATGTTTGGCAATAGGATCATAAGCCTTGATTACTGCGCCTTCGCTCAGTAGAGATTGGGTTACTGGTATAGCTGGGGATTCACGAATGTCGTCAGTTCCTGGTTTAAAAGCTAAGCCAAGAATAGCTATATTGACTCCTTTAAGTTCAGGGAAATGTTTTCCTAGGAGTGAGAGAATTTTTTCAGGTTGCTCAGAGTTGACTTCAATTACTGCTTCAAGTAATCGCATGGGACTACCCAATTTTACTCCGTAGGAATTGAGTGCCTTGACATCCTTAGGAAAACAGCTCCCCCCAAACCCACAGCCAGCTTCAATGTAGGTGGTAAAAGAGGGAATGATACGCTCACCACTAGGCAGAATTGGGGTGAGGCGCTTATCTAGATGAACTCCTTTCATCACTTCGACAACATCAACATTGCCAACTGTTGCACAAAGATTGCCAATTTCGTTAGAGAAGGAAATCATTGTTGCTAGCAGAGAGTTAGCAGTGTACTTGATCATCTCTGCGGTTTTGCAATTGGTTGCGAGTTGATCTACCCCTTCAAAGACATTATAGAGTTCCTCTAGGAGACTGATACTTTTCTCATCTATCCCACCGTAAACAATTCTGTCAGGGGACATGAAGTCTTTAATAGCTTCTCCTTCTTTGAGGAATTCTGGGTTCATGCCTACCCCAAAGTCAACTCCAGCTTTTTTCCCCGAAGCTTCCTCAAGAATTGGAAGAACTACCTCATCAGTCGTACCGGGAACTACGGTACTTTTGGTCACTACTAAATGATAAGCTGACTTATCTTTGAGTACCTCTCCAATCTGACGGGCAACCTCTTTGATATATTTGAGGTCAATTTCTTGACCATCAAAAGGAGTACCAACGGCAATCAGAGAAATTTCTGTCTCCAGTACAGCAGTACGCAAATCTGTAGTTGCCTTGACATTGTTTTGAATGTTCTTTTTGAGTAATTCCTCTAAACCGTCTTCATAGATAGGAGGAATACCTTGATTGATTTTATCAACCTTACTTTGGTCAATATCAACACAAATTACTTGGTGTCCTTTCTCCGCTAAACAAACTCCAGAAACTAAACCAACGTATCCCGTTCCAACAACAGAAACCTTCATTTATGCTTCCTCCGCTTGACTATTGTCTTTGTACCAAATCAATGAACGCTTTAAACCCTCATCAACAGAAATAGAGGGGTCATACCCCAGTTCAGTTTGAGCTTTAGCAATAACTGGACAACGACGATTGGGATTATCAATCAAATAATCTTTGTCAGCACTTTCTTGGCGAATAACCTTACCTTTGTAGTCAAAAATCTCTCGGGAAAGTTCCGCAACTCGCTCAGCCAGAGTAGCCATCGAGATTTCTGGTTTTTCTATACCAATATTGTAAGCTTCACCAGGTCGCCCTTTTACCAAAACTTTGTAGTAGCCAACAATTGCATCGGCAATGTAACAGAATGTCCGGGTAGGCGAGCCATCAGATAGCATCACAATATCTTTGCCTGCTAAGACATCACGGGCAAAATCTGGGAGAACTCTTTTATCTGTAATTTTTAACCCTGGCCCATAATTATTAAATGGTCGCGCTGTTTTAATCGGCAACTCATATTGTTGAGCAAAGTTAACACAAAGGGTTTCACCATAACGTTTGGATTCATCGTAACAAGCCCTGGGTCCTGTACAAGAAACATTGCCGCGATAGGTTTCGGGAGTAGGGATATTTTCTGGAGAAGGATCGCCGTAGATTTCACTAGTTGAATAGAACAGAAAACCTTCTACTGGTTTACTCTTTTCTTTTTGCTGGAGACAATATTCCAGAAGAGACCGAAGTCCATTGACATTAGCATCCATCGTTTCGATGGGATACTTGCGATAGTAGGTAGGAGAGGCAATTGATGCGGCGTGGATAATATACTGAAAATCATCGATATCTGACGGCAAAGGATGAGTAATATCATGCTTAGTTAGAGTCAGATGCGGATCGCCTTCTAAGTTAGTTAGCCAATCAGGAACGCCACGAATATAGTTATCATATACAGTTAACTGTATAGTTTTACTCTCATCGTTTATTTTGTTCCAATGTAGGATTGCTTGAACAAGATAGTAACCAAGAAATCCTGCTCCTCCTATGATTAATAGTTTTTTGCCTGCTATACAGGAAAATTCTTCCTGTAGGTTACTGCAAATGTACGTTAAATCGCTGTCAATTACATCTTGAGCGTTTTTCATAATTTCCTTGAATTGAAGGGAACAGGAATGGGGAATGGGGAATAGGGAATGGGGAATAGGGAATAGGGAATAGGGAATAGGGAGTGATTAATACCTACCACCTACCACCTAACACCTAATATCTAACCAACTGCTGCTGGTACTTTAGCTGAACCAAAGTACTGATCCTGCTCAGCTCGTAACTTATGGGTGAGGCTGTCTTCAGGTAATTCCACGTCATCATAAGTCAGAACCTGATCCTGAGGAATATCCCGTTTCAGGCGACAACCTTCAGCTAAGCCCATTGGTAGCAAGTTTTCTGCTGTTACAACCTCAGTGTTCTCACACATACCGTAGGTCATGTAATAGCCTAGACCATCCAAGGTCTCTCCGGCTTTCAAGTTAATCTTAGCAGTTGCAACTACATCAACCACTGGTCCAGCGATTGGAGCAATGATCACATCGTTGAACAGTACTACGCGAGCTACTGACAGGGGTACTTCAAAGATCGTGAGATGGTAGGGAATATAGAAACTGTATAGAGGACCTTCACCCAACTTACCGTAATTGAGATAGTGACCTTGTGTGGAGTCATCATGAGAGGCAAAGACAAATACCCCTGGACTGGGTTTGGAACCAACCACATAGTCCACAATGCCGCCCAATTCTCTCAACTGTTCGACATTATACATCGAAGTCATATCATCGACATGACCCTTGTATTCATAACCCAGCATCCCCCGCTGAGCCACCTTCATACCTGTGGCGTTGGCAACAATTGCTTGCTCAAAGGAAATTTTGGTGCCATCGGCAAAACTAGTCACCATATTAGCTGTTTGTCCCCATTTCTTGGCAAAACTTGCCTGGGTGGTAGGATTACGGTAGCGGTCTTGTAAACCCTTAATATTGCCACAAAGTAAAGGGGTAAGACCAATACTTTCAACAAAGCGATAGAGGTTCATTTGCACCGCTGGTTGATCCCCATCACAGCCGGTGAGGATGACACCAGCACGGTCAGCATATACCTTGAGAATAGGACCAACAGTGCCGTCGAGTTCAGCGTTCATTAGAATCATGTGCTTGCCATGTTCGATCGCTTTCATGGTCACCTGAGCACCAAATTCCACATGACCTGTAGCTTCAACTAGGGCATCGATGCCTTCTGCTTGACATAAAAGTGTAGCATCGTCAGTGACAGCGTACTGCCCTTGAGCAATAGCATTTTCTAATTCTGAAACCTGATTGACAACTTTAACCTCTTCAATCCCAGCTTGAGCATAGGTTTGTTTTGCTGCCTCGAGGGTACGATTGGAGATAGCCACCAACTTCATCCCAGGTACGTAGTTAGCGATCTGATTAGCAATCCCTTTTGCCATGAAGCCAGCACCAATCAAACCAACTCTGACGGGATTGCCTGCTTCTTCACGAGCTTTTAAGGCGGTATCAACAATAATCATTAATTGACTCCTGTAGTAATAGATTCAAATAAAGGCCAAGATGCATCTTTTTCGGTAATTTCACTCACCGGCAGTGGCCATTCAATCCCAAAAGTGGGATCGTTATAGCGCAAACCTTGTTCGCAACCTGGAGTGTAAAATTCACTAACTTGATAAATCGCTTCGCAATTATCCACCTGAGCTTGATAACCATGAGCAAACATCTCTGGTACATAGAGAGTTCGACGGTTTTCTGGGGTTAGCTCCACACCAACGTGTTGTAAATAGGTGGGTGAATCCGGGCGCAGATCGATAATTACATGATAGTTAGCGCCTTTGGTACAGCGAAATAGCTTCGCTTCCGCTGCTGGGGGAATCTGATAATGCATTCCCCTTAGGGTTCCCTGTTTGTGAGTGAAAGCTAGATTACATTGAGCTACAGCTGGTTTTAAACCGTGAGCTTCAAATTCTTTCTGACAAAAAGCCCGGGCAAAGAAACCTCGACTATCTGTTCGTGGTTCTAAATCAATGATAAATGCGCCTTTGAGCTTAGTTTCTGTGAATAACATTATTACCTCCCTAAGCAGTATCAATACAATTTACTGGGTGCATCCCATTTAGTTCTAGGGAGCATATTGCTCCCACTAAGGGTGATTAGCAAAGTTGCGAACTGCTCGCACTAAATCCTCAGGCGTACCAATATCTAAGTATTCACCGTCAGCAAACACTTCTGCTTCTACTGGCAAACCAGCCTCAATTGCTGCTTGAACTACATCTCCTAGAGGCAACTCTTGTTGCAGCTTGGGATTGTTTTTACTATCACTTTGTAACTTCTGGGTCTCCCTTATGGCAAGATACTCATGCATAAAATCAGTAAACACAGGCGTCCAAACTGCAACACCCCACATATAGAGCAAATCAGTCTGGCGTGGTTTTTCAATGATTTGGTAAACTCGACCATCTGCATCAAAATCAACTACACCCACTTTCTGAGGATGATCTGTAGGAAACAAACCCAAAACGACCTCACTGTTACTTGCTCTAAGACGTGCTAGTAACTTGACAAAGATATAGTCAGGCTGACAAATAATATCAGGAAAACCTACAGCAATCAGAGCTCCTTTAACAAAGGGATAGGCTTGATCTAAGGTATAGGGCACACCAAAGGGCAAGCGCATAATTAGATAGCCTAAATCCATGTTTAACATGGCACCATCTTGGAAATAATTAGGAATATCCCACTTACCTGAGCGCAGGACCAGATAAGCCTTGGAAATACCTGCAATGCGCATTTTTTCTAGTAGATAATGACCAACAACTTTGGTGCGTAAGCTGCGGTCTGGCTCTACTAAACGAAATCCAATCGGGTATAATTCTTTGCTAACTGGTAGAGGGGAAATCCTTGTCCCTTGTCCTGCGGCTGGTAGCAGTCCAATCACTTCCTGATCTTTCATACTTCTTTCCTTTACCAAACTAGTCCAAGGTTAAAATATCTTTTGGCCCAATTTCCTTGCACAATTGAAAAAATCTGGAAGCTAATCGAGGGATAATTACTCATTACTCATTACTTATTACTCATTACTTATTACTCATTACTTATTACTTATTTAATCTGGTTGACAACTGCTTTGCCAATTTCTAGGGAAGAAGTAGCTGCTGGGGACGGTGCATTACAAACATGAATAGATTTCTCACCTTTGATAATCAAAAAGTCGTCCACTAGCTTGCCATCATCCATCAAAGCTTGAGCACGCACCCCAGCATGGGTGGGTACTACATCCTCATATTGGACTTCAGGAATCAGTTTTTGCAGACTGTGCACAAAAGCAGCTTTGCTGAAGGAACGAATAATTTCCTTGAATCCTTCATCAGCATGTTTGGCTGCCAGCTTCCAAAAACCAGGATAAGTCATGACTTCAGCAAAATCCCGCAGGTCAAAATCGGTTTTCTTGTAGCCTTCTCGTTTCAGGCTAAGAACCGCGTTCGGACCAGCATGAATGCTGCCATCAATCATGCGGGTAAAGTGAACTCCTAGAAAAGGAAAATTGGGGTTAGGTACAGGGTAAATCAGGGTTTTGACTAGGTAGCGTTTTTCTGGAACTAGTTCGTAGTACTCCCCTCGAAAGGGAACAATTTTGGCTTTAGGTGCAACACCACCTAACTTAGCAACGCGATCGCTGTGGAGTCCAGCACAATTAATCAAAAAGCCGGTTTCAAAAGTGCCATTATTGGTTTCAAGTACCTGACCCTGAGAGGTTTCCACAATCTTCTCAACCTTAGTATTGAGCCGCAGTTCTCCTCCTTGAGTGTCAATCAAGTCAGCATATTTTTGACATACTTGTTTATAGTCAGCAATTCCAGTTGAAAACACCCGAATTCCTGCCAAACAGCTCACATAAGGTTCAATTTCTTTGACCTCCTCGGCACTAATTTTGGCAATTTTGATGCCATTCTCTAAACCTCGCTGGTAGAGGTTCTCCAGCAACGGTAACTCCTTTTCTTCTGTGGCCACAATCACTTTGCCACAAACTTCGTGGTTAATGCCGTGCTCCTGGCAGAATTCCACCATAGATTGACAGCCATCCCGGCAAAACTTAGCTTTGAAACTCCCTGGTTTGTAATAAATTCCGGAGTGGATCACGCCGCTATTGTTGCCAGTTTGGTGAAATGCCCACCTGTTTTCCTTTTCTAGCACTAGAATGCGAGCGGTAGGGTAACGTTTGCCCAAAGCCATAGCTGTGGAAAGACCAATAATGCCACCACCAATAATTGCGAAGTCATACATGGATATGTTTATGCCTAAAGCTAAAATAGGTCAATTACATTTGCCTCTATAATGCCCTACCAAGCCTTCCAAGGAGCTTCCCCACTCTGCCAGAGCTTTTCCAGTCGATTTTTATCCTTTAAAGTATCCATCGGTTGCCAGAAACCATCATGTTTGTAAGCGGATAAGTTTCCATCATTAGCGAGTTTCTGTAGAGGTTCTTGCTCCCAAACAGTGGCATCCTCAGCAATGTAATCGATTACCTCTGGCTCGAGAACGAAATAGCCACCATTAATCCAAGCACCATCTCCTTCTGGCTTTTCATGGAAACTGGTAATTTTAGTTTGTTCTTGTCCCAGAGCAATTGCTCCAAAGCGTCCTGGTGGTTGGACTGCGGTTAAGGTGGCTAAGGTTTTTTGTGCTTTGTGAAATTCAATGAGTTTGGTGACATTAACATTGCTGACACCGTCTCCATAAGTGAAGCAAAAAGTTTCGTTGCCGAGATATTCCCTCACTCGCTTTAACCGTCCGCCAGTCATTGTGGATGCACCAGTGTCTACTAGCGTGACTTTCCAGGGTTCAGCTTTACCAGTATGAACATTCATCTGATTAAACCGCATGTCAAAGGTGACATCGGACATGTGTAAAAAGTAATTGTTGAAGTACTCCTTAATGACATAACCTTTGTAACCACAGCAAATAATAAATTCATCAATACCGTGAGCAGAGTAGATTTTCATGATGTGCCACAAAATAGGCTTACCACCTACCTCCACCATCGGCTTGGGCCGAATGGAAGTTTCCTCACTCAGACGGGTACCAAGACCTCCAGCTAGAAGCACTGCTTTCATGCGATTACCTCGTGGCTTACAAATGGGTTGAATTTTTTGGCAACTACTACTCTGAATCTTTGTATACAGATTAGTTCTACCTTGGTTGGTTGAGAAATTACCATTACTTTACAGACTCTTTAAATTGATGGTTATTTACCCCTTGGAGATAGAGAGCAACTTAGTGACAAAAGAGCAGTTCAATAATATGAATGCTCTTGAGGAATGTACAGAAATTTGGCAAGTTTCTTAAAAGAAAGATCTTGCCCAATTGGTTCGAGTCGCTCTCAATTACTCAGCACAGGGTTTTATCCATTGCTCAGATCAATCAATCAGTGCTACTAAAACCAATCCGTACTAAATCCCTTAGGATTTAGCAAGGATGCAGAAAAATTATTCTTCGAGACGATTCTAACCACTGATACAAAGCTGTGGCAAGTCCAGCTTTACTCACTAACCAGTTATGGAATGACTAGTATCGCTGCGCGGAATTAAGAATTAACAATTAAGAATTAACAATTAAGAATTAAGAATGCTTATAGAGTAAGGATTCTATCGCTCTCTCTCCTGGTGGGTTATTGCCGCCGCGCTGCACTAGTTATTAGAGAAAAGTTCTGTCACTACTCATTTTCTAGAGTTTTCTGTTTGCGGTTGAACCCAAACACTCTCTCGAATACAAGCATCATAGTTTTGAGGATGAGCTGAAGATCATAGAGTAAGCCCCAGTGTTGCTGGTACTCTAAATCGAGTTTAATAATGTCTTGAAAATCTTGAATTTGCAATCGCTCCTCAACCACCTTCCACTCACCAGTCATCCCTGGTTTGACATTTAAACGCCGCCACTCTGCTACCTCATAGTTGGTAACCTCATCGGGTGTGGGGGGTCTAGTACCCACCAAACTCATTTCACCTTTAAGTACATTCCAAAATTGAGGCAACTCATCCAAACCAGTTTTCCGCAAGAAGTGGCCCACCCGCGTGATTCTGGGGTCATCTTCAGGAGTGAGTACTGTGCCCTTGTCTAAATTATTGCTAGAGCCTTCTAGTTCTTTATTATTCACACTCATCGTGCGGAATTTCCACATCCGAAACTCCCGTCCGATCCAACCACAACAGGTTGAGGTAAACAAGACCGGACCATTGTCGTCGAGTTTAATCACAATGGCAATGGGAATATATAAAATAGCAGTAATGAACAAACCGACAATAGCTCCCAGAATGTCTATAAATCTCTTCCCCCAGGAGCGTACAGAAGGGTGAGTATCTGGCAGCTGTTCTTCTACATCGGAGCTTGTCGGTTGGAGGGGTGAATTAATTTCAAAAACGTTGTCTAGTCCAGTTAATTCCAATACTGCCATCACCGGAGTAGTCACACCATTGAGATACAGCTTAACTCCTTTTGCCTGAGCCTGTTTGTGATTAACAACTAATGCACCAATACCACTGCTGTCCATAAAGTTAGTCTGACTGAAATCGAAAACGATTTCTTCGAGCTCAGGAGTGTCTTGCAAAAGCACCTGACATGTTTCCTTAAAAGCTACAGCTTCAAGAACAGTTAGTCGTTCAGGTATTGGAACGATAGCAGTCTTTCCTTGATGATTTACTAGAGAATCTTCCTGAGAAGTTGGCTTGGGTATGAACGGCTCAAATAAAACATTGAATGGTTCTATATAACTATTGAATTTTTGCTTGATAACTAACCCAAAGAAAGCTAAGTCTTTAAAGTATCTTTTCCATAACCGTTGGGGGTCACATGCCAATCTGTAGAGCCATTCAAGTCCTATATCACTTAACCATTTTGGGCATCGAGAAACTTGGTTCGCTTCAAAATCAATGGTTGCCCCTATAGCTAGGAAAATTTTGACATGGGTAAACTTATCTTTATATTTACATATAAATTTTTCTTGCTTGGGTGCTCCAACTCCTACTGCTAGTACCGTAGCTCCTGAATTGTTTACTATATCAATTATTTTGGTACATTCTTCTTCACTTTTTTCAAAACCAAAAGATGGAGAATGTGCGCCGATTACAATCTCTCTACCAACCTTTTCATTAATATTTTCTTTGGCCTTTTTTGCTACTCCTTCAGCTGCACCTAAAAGAAAAATCTTAACATCTTCATTTTTTGTGTGATGTTCATAAAAAGCAGGAAAAAAATCAGAACCAGCAATTCTTTGTTTGATTGGTGATTTTAATAAAAACTTGGCAATATAGAAGATAATTTGGCTATCACATACTTTGTAGTCAGCCTGATCATAAATTTCAATAAAATCTCTATCCTTTTGTAAGGTTATTAAATGATCTACATTAGGAGTAAAGACAATACCCTGAGTTAATTGTTCCAATAACTCACTTTGAAAAAAATTATCAATATATAAATTGAGGATTTTGATTTTATCCATATGGTTCTTCTTTTTTTCCTCGGGAGAGAATACTTTGTGACCTAAAACCATAGTACTTGACTCTAGAAC
>JAAHGL010000227.1 GCA_010692635.1 Symploca sp. SIO2C1
GCGTCTTACAGCCGTACTATCACCAAAAGCATCTTCAATGTTTAGACTGCTCTTTAAAATCAACCATCCTCAATCGCCTCACTTACTTACAAAACAGTCGTAGCCGCAAGCTTGTCAATCAATCTTCTCAATATCTCCCTGCTCTGAAGTATTTGTATGTTTCTGGACTGTCGATGGGAGAAATTGCCTCCAAAATCGGACTTCAACGTGAGTATCAAGTGAGTCGGCTGCTTAATTTAGCTGCCTTACTAAAGGATAGTCAAACCCAGATGTTAGTACTATTAAAGGAACTTTTTTTCAACTGGGCTAAGCAGGAAGCCGCAACAGAACACTGGCAAATTTTGGACGAACAACCAGGGATAGCGATTGAATTCCTAGATGCACCAATAGCAGAGATTATCAGTATGTTCAAACAAGCTCAAGCAGAGAAACATAATTATTACCATTCTTCTAATAGTCTAGTTGCTCAGCGCATCCGTCATTTTCTCATTAGTTATTAGTCATTGGACAAACAACAAACAACAAACAACAAATGCTAGATTTTCAAATTTTACAAGGACAGATAATTCCCCTAGAGTCTGAATACTATACTCAGGCAATGGAAATTAGCGATCGCATAAGTGATCCAACCAGACAGTGGCAGGCTTATCTTAATATACTTGCTCTACGGAGCTTTACTGAGTGGCTGGCAGAAAGAGCGGGAGATATGAGGCTTGATGAAGCTGATTGTTCCGCACTGCAACCTGAATTGGCTAATCTACTCGAAGTAGTTTGTAATCTCATAGTTGGTGAGTTTAAGGTTTGCTTGATTGCTACAGAAAGTCTGATTGATAATCTCGTCAGAATCCCCAAAGCGGCGATTGAACTGCCAGAATTTGCTGCCCATTTTTATGTGATTATGGAAGTCTGGGAAGAAGAAGAGCAAGCAAGTATCCGTGGTTTTGTTCGTTATGCTCAACTTCTCAATACTCAAGAGTCTGGTAGATTAGCAGCACAAGCAACTGGGATTTACCAGTTACCTCTAAATCTGTTTGATGTCGATGTTGATAACTTGTTACTAAGTTTACATTTGGCAAATCCTGCTGATTTTAAATTAACGCAAAAAGATGAAGTACTCTCTCCTTCTGCCTCCTGCCTTCTGCCTTCTGCCTTACAAGAGGAAGGTATTGTTGAGCAAGCTATAAATGTTGCTGTTTGGTTGAGGGATGAAATTGATGAATTTGCTAGGAGCTTAGGGTGGGGAATACCTGTAAACCTTACCCCTGCTGTTGCTGCTGGATGGCGTTCTAGTGAAGGTTTTGATTTTGCGATCGCACAATTGATTAACCAAGGCATGGAAATTCCTCCAGAGGCTCGTGGTTCTTGTCAAAGCATATCTGTTGATGAGATTCCTTTACAACTTTTTGCTGCTGGTTGGCATTTAATGGCAGAAGATAGAGAAAATCAGCAGAAAGTTAACGAAGAATGGTCATTACTGTTAATTTTAAAGACGCAGTATGGTGGCTTTTTACCCCAAGGCATCAAGCTAGAAGTTGCTGATCAAAGCAATATTCTATCCGAGCAAGTGGTGGAAACCCACAACTTTTATCTAGGGAGTTGCGTAGTTGGTAACTTGGATGACCAGTTTTTTATAACAATTACTCTCAATGACAAGGAGCTGAAATTACCTCCTTTTGTCTTTTTGACAATTCCCAATTATTAATTCTTAATTCTTTACGCATCATATGCATTAGATGCCCAAAACATACAATATAAATTGCCGTAGGGGCGGGTTTAGGTTCACCATTAATTACCGTAGGGGCGGGTTTAGGTCCACCATCAATTACCGTAGGGGCGGGTTTAGGTTCACCATCAACACATTTGATGAAAGTCTTAATACAAAACCCGCCCAAGCGATAACCAAGGGAATTTATAATTGGGGATTGGTTGCATTAACCTGAGGATGGTGTTGGGCGGGTTTTGATCGGAATATTCGGGTCAAATGATCTAGATTGTAGCTAAACCCGCCCCTACGATATGTACAATTTAATTCACATTAGACGTAAATTCTAAATTCTAAATTCTAAATTCTTCATGAACTATTCCGTCTTCCAACTAAATATTTGGTGTCATGGTTCTGATTGTACTGTTCAACTTGCTTGGGGTGAGCGGCAACAACTTTCAGCAAGCCTCAAATATCCTGCTAAGCTGCTTAAGCACTTGTACCAAAATTGGCAGCAGTGTTACCTTAGAGCCTATCCCGTGCTAACACGGGGAAGAGCTAATGATGTTAATTTGTTTCCTGAGCCTGAGCTGGTGGATTGGAAACACGAAACCGAGAAAGCTGAAAAAGTCTTGCTCGATACCTTTGAGCGGTGGTTAGGGGGTGAGGAGTTGCTTCCCATCCGGCAGGAGATTCAGAAGAAGGCAGTTGGAAACCATTCTTGTGTTGAGCTTTTGGTAGCTTGTAACAATATCGATTTAGTGAGACTCCCCTGGGAGGCGTGGCAGTTGGGTTCTAAAGATGCACCTCTGGCAAACCTCCGTATCTCCCGCACTCTTTTAGATGTTAGGGATGAATCAGTCTGGGTTGAGCCAAAGCCAAAAAGGGGACAGGCTCGAATTTTGGTAATCTTAGGTAATGCTTCTGAACTTAATCTCCAAGCCGATCGTAAAGCACTGCAAGTTCTCTCGAAAGTTGCCAAGGTTGAATTCGTTCAATTTGAGAGAAGGCAGAAGGCAGAAGGCAGAGGGCAGAAGGATGAAGAACCCTTTCCTTGTGCCTCAGAAATTAGAGACTTTCGTCAGCGGATAACAAAAGCGATCGCAGATGAGCGTGGTTGGGATATGCTCATTTTTGCTGGCCATAGTCAGGAAGCGAATCTAACTGGAGGCATAATCGAACTTGCGCCTCAGGTATTCCTCTCCATCAGCGAAATCTCCTCAGCATTGCTCCAAGCTAAGGAATGGGGATTAAAAGTAGCAATTTTCAACTCTTGTAGTGGACTTAGTATTGCCCAATCCCTGATTAAATTAGGATGTCCCCAGGTTCTAGTGATGCGAGAGCGCATTCACGACGAGGTAGCAGAGGTTTTTCTGAAGCAGTTGTGCCAAAGTTTGGCAGCTTATCGAGATATTCAACAGGCGATGTTGGATGCTTGTCAATATTGTGAGCAGGAGAAGATTACTTATCCTAGTGCCTATCTCATTCCTTCCCTGTTTCGTCACCCCTCCCTCCCAACAGAATTATTTCACTTTGAGCGTTCTCGTTGGAAGCGTTTTCGGCGAGATTGGCAGCCATCCCGTAGAGAAGCGATCGCTTTTGGTGCTACTGTACTCCTCAGTCTGATGCTTCCTGTTCAGGATTTGTTGTTTGATCTACGAACCTTCACTCAAGCTTTCTATCGTCAGCAGACTCAGCAGTTACCTAGTAATCCACAACTACCGGTTTTACTGGTTGCCGTTGATCAAGAATCGATGAATGAGGCTAGCAAAGAGATTGATCAGTTTAAACGTAAGCCAATTGATCGACAATACTTAGCTCAATTAGTGGATCGTCTGCGGGAATTAAACGCGAAGACAGTTGGTATCGATTATATCTTAGATACCGAAGAACCGAAACAAGAATACCTCAGTCAAGCTCTTCGTACTACTGTTGCAGAAATGGGAACTTGGTTGGTGTTTGCGGTTAATGAAAGGGAAAAGTTAGAGGTTTTTCCTCAGATTGCTCAGAAGAGTTGGAGTTTAGGGGGAGATATCCAATTTTTGTCTTGGGATGTTACCTTCCCTGAAGATGCTACCTGCCAAAATCGATGTCCTTTTGCTTACTCACTGGCTCTAGCTCATACCCTGAACCGAGAGGATGATTTACCAAGTGAGCTTCAGCCTCGGTTGGAGAATAAAGGAGAGTTTCAGCAGGAAGTTAGTACTTATCTTCAGCAAGAACCTGAGATGATTGCTTCCTTAGAAAAACAAGTACATTCTCCTTTGGGATTACGTTCAATAATTGATTTTTCCCTACCTCCTCAGCAAACTTACCAGCAGATACCTGCCAATAAATTTTCCAAGGGTACTTTTCCTCAAATAAAAGAGCAAGTTGTGATTATTGCTGCTGGGGGATATGACGAGGCTGACGATACTTTTTCTGTGCCTTTAGCTCTAAGGTATTGGTGTCGGGTAGAGCATTCCAGTAAGCAAAATTTCACTTGTCCCCAAGTTTTCACTGGCGGCGAGGTTCATGCCTATATGGTTCATCATCTCTTATCCCAGCATCAAGTTCTGTTAATTCCTGATTGGTGGCTAATTGTCATAGCGGCATTACTGGGGAAAGGAGCAACGTTATGGTTACTTCAGCAGGAGCAACAGCAGCGTTATCTCTGGGGAAAGGGGTTAGTTAGTGTAGCGGCTATCTCTGGCATTGTTAGTTTACAAGTTTATATTTCAGCTTTGCTCTTAATTCCGTGGTTGTTACCATCGGTTGTTTTTTTAATCTATATATCACCTGTGTTGAGGAAGAAAACTTATGCGTAACTTTAGGCAATTATCATCTATCTTGCTAACCGTTGGTATGACTATGGTTAGTTTACCAGCTTTGTCTGTTGAGAATTTGGTCGAAAGTGGTATCGTTGGGAGAAGCAATCACACTAAACAGAAACATAAATCGACATTAGACCGGATCTTGGATATCTTTCGCCGCAAGCTGAAGGATGGAGGTTCAAGGCGGGATAGTTTTTGTCCAATTTGGCCTAGTAACGGTGATCCAGACTTATTAGAAATCTGGCATGAGCGTCCTTTATTTATCTGGCAGGGAACTGTGCGAGAAATTGAAGTTCGTTTGCCTGCTACTGAGTCGGCAATCTGGCGCTATGAGGTGGTAGAAGATGAGCAACAAGTCTTCTATGAAGGGCCAGAGTTGCAACCTGGTGAGGAATATGATTATTGGGTAAGGTATGAGGTAACTGAGGAAGGAGAAACTACGACTGACGAAAAAACAATTCCTTTTATTATTAAGGAGGAGCGGGAGACTATTGCTAAGGAGTTGATGAGACTGGAGGGTGCTTCAGAGGAAGAGAAGGCGTTGGCAAGAGCTGAGTATTTTGCAGAGCAAGGACTTTGGTCAGATTTTATGTGGGAAGTCTTTGGGGTAGCTAATCCTTCGGTAGAGTGGCAGAAAGCTTTGGAGGAAATACGTAAGGAGTCTTGTTCTTTGGATTAAGATGTAGAGAACCACAAAGACACAAAGTTCACAAAGTCAAGAAGAAGAATTATCGTCGTGAGTACAAATGACCAATGACCAATGACCAATTTACCAAGGACTACCTATTAGTGTAAAACCTGACCAGTAATGGGGATGGGATAATGTTTCATCTTTGGCTTTTTCCTTGAGTGGTATGCTTTCTCGCTGGGTAGAGAAAAATAACCGATTGTCTTTGATGTAAACTTCTCCTTTTTCCATTGCTAACTGTGCTTTTCTTAAGGCTTCGGCTTTGATTGGAGCTGTTTGCAGTTCGTGGTAAAATCTTGCTATTAATCCTAAAGTTCTGACATCGTTGATTTCCCAAAGACTGGCTAAGACTGATTTGACTCCTATTTGATGAGCAGAGCCAGCAAAGCCTAATTCTGCTTCAATATTCCCTAATGCTGTTTCACAGGCACTTAATACTAATAATTCTACAGGGAGGTTATTTAATCCTAGTCCTTGCATTGCTTGTCGATTAAATCTTAGCTTTTGGCCGTAAAATTGGATAAATGAATCATTGGCAGAGCCTTCCCTGAATTGGGCATGGGTGGCGAGATGAACTATGCGATAAGGCTGTTCTTGTTGTTGTCTTGTTAAGGCATTGATGGTAAAGTTATCATTTAATACAGTAATTCCTCCTAGTAGTTGATAGATAGTATTTACTTCTGTCTCTACACCAGGTAAAAGAGGGAGTTGAGTTCCAGGAAACTCTTGTGCTCCCATGGTTAGCCCTGGAGACCCCTTGACACTAACGTATTCGGTATTGACGAGTAAACTGATACTTGGCATTAAACCGATGCTATATTGTTCGATAATAAATCCCTCACCATTGTGTAGTGCGGCTAAGGGTAGGGAACGTAGTTTTTCATCCATAATAAACACTAGGTTCTGGATGTCTTGCTCTTCTAAATCTGGCTCTAAAGGAGAAACTAGCCATTGATAGAGATCTTGAGCTGGTTCTAAGTAATCATCGCGACGAATTTTGCTACGAGGTTCTAGTTCCCCGCGAAATTTTCCTGATACAGTTTCCACTTTCTCTCTTGTGGCAGAGGCAACCCTTTGCCGAATTAGTGGTCCTTCGGGAGTTACTAATAGCAGTTCTAATTCATCGGTGGGTTGAGCTAATTGATTGAGGGAGGATGATTGAGAGTCAGTATTGGTTTGTGTAGTTGGATAGTGATAGCCTGCTGAAGCAAAGTAAGCATAAATTAAAGCAGGTTTAACTCCTGTCTCTTTTTCAATGTTACTTAAAGCTTTTTGGATTTCTGGGATACTGAGGATAGGAGTATCGCTATCGCTACCTAGATATTGCTGATAGGCATTAGTGAAAAGTAATTCTAGCTCTGCTACATCCAAACCAACGGGCGATCGCGGAGGCTGTTCGTAAGCTAAACTGGGGGAAGATGGTACTAGAGATTGAGTAAAATCGACGGTGTTAATGGTGGGACTTGTAACTGAGTTAATTGGCTCAGGAGGCGGAACACTAATAATTTGAATATCACCTACTACTTCGGTGAAGAGAAAGGATTGAACAGGTGCGATCGCAAAATTTCTGCTAGTAATTGCTGCTGCTGTACCATTGATACTAGCGTCACCAACATTGAAGGGAATTTCCCCATTGCCACCGTGTCGGATAGTGATGCTTCCTCCACTATTGATACCAAAGCTGGAAATGCTAGCAGTTAAACCATTAGCTGTACTAAAGGTATCAGTGGCTCGAAAAAAACTTTCAGTAGTAATATCAACGGTACCGCCAAAGGTTCCTCCTTCGGCATTAATCGAACTAACTTGGATGTCACCAGAAGGATCAAGAGTAACATCGCCTCCTCTGCCAAACCTACCACTACTATTGATTTGTTCAGTAGTAATTTGGGTACTGGCTAAAACTCGGATATTGCCGCCATTGATAATTCCTGAGCTGTTGAGGTTACCAGTAAAGATAGCTCCTGCTGTACTTTCGATCGCAATATCTTGAGCGTTGGTGATAATGTCACCGGTGGTAATGTCTTGATTAGCTCGCAGGGTAATTGTAGCGTTATCTTCTCCAGTGAGAGTACCTTCTGTATGAGCAATCGAGTTTGATTGTAAGGTTACCGGATCCCTGAAAGTAATATCATCTAACAAGGTGATTGTACCAGTACTGTCTTTCCGTCCAATAATGATCTCAGTGAAGCCATTTTCTAACTGACTTAGTTCTGTACTAGTCAAATCCAAACTGCTGGTATCATCATCAGTGCCACCAAGTTGGATGGATTGACTTCTGGTTGCTGGTTGCAGGATTAAGCTACCTGTACCAGATATGATGCCAGCAAAATCCAGCTCATCCCCTGTGAGGGTAAGGTTACCAGCTCTACCCTCTAGATTGCCACTGAGACTAGCACCGTTACTGAAAAAGAAGCTATCATCTAAATCGCCCCCTGTCAGGTTCTGAATATTAATAAAGTTGGTGCTATTGAGGCTGCCAGTATCAACCCCTGTGAGGTTCCAGATATTATTGATCGTGCGATCGCTAATTAGGGTATTTTCACCTTCTCCTCCATCAAGACTATCTACATCTCCTCCTTCAAAGCTGAAACTGTCGATTAAATCGCCCCCAATCAGGTTCTGAATCTGAATAAAGTTGGTACTGTTGAGGATTCCGGTATTAACTGCTGTAAGAACCCAGGTATTATTGGTACTGGATTCGCTAGTTAGGGTATTTTCACCTTCTCCTCCATTGAGACTATCTACCGTTCCTCCTTCAAAGATAAAACTATCGGTTAGATTACCTCCGATTAGGTTCTGAATGTTCCTAAAGTTGATACTATTGACAGTTCCGGCGTTATCCCCAGTGATATTCCAGGTATTATCGATCGTGGATTCACCAATCAGAGTATTGTTACCCCCTCCACCATCGAGACTATCTACCGTTCCTCCTGCGAAGCTAAAACTGTCGGCTAGATTACCTCCGATTAGGTTCTGAATATTGCTAAAGTTGATATTATTGACGGTTCCGGCATTAATCCCTGTAATGTTCCAGGTATTATCGATCGTGGATTCGCCAATCAGAGTATTGTTACCCCCTCCACCCAGTAGGTTCTCAATGTTCTGAAAAGTTAAGCCATTAGGAAAACCGCTGAGGCTGCCTTGGTTAGCACCCGTAATATTCCAGATTGTATCTCGATCCGGGCCTTCCAAAGTGGAGCCGCCAGCAATAATTACGCGATCGCTAAAACTAGCACCTTCAGTTAAAGTAATAGTACCAGTACCATCCGGGTGACCAATGGTGATGGAGCTAAAGCCAGCTTGTAACGTGGCAAGTTCTGCCTCTAGTAAGTCGAGGCTGGTAGAATCATTCTCATCACCAACACGTATCCCCTGACTTAGGGTGAATGGCTGTAACAGGAGGGTGCCACCGATACTGCTGAGTTGTCCTAGGAAATTAATTTCATCACCAGTTAAGCTGATATCACCACTATTACTTCCACCAGTGGCATTAACATCTCCATTGATAGTGATAGTTCCTTGGCTTTGGAGGGTGATATCTCCTCCTTGGAAGTTGCTGCTAGTATTGAGTTCAGCAGTTGTGATGTTGCCTTCAGCCAAAAGAGCTATTTCCCCAGCATTACCAGAGGTAGAAAATGTTAGAATGTCAGATGCAATAATATTGTTGCGAGAGTCTATAAATACACCACCCACGTTATCATTAGCTGAAACATTAATTATTCCCACTTCAATGACTCCACCAGGCAATGCGAGGTTCGGTCGGTATTGATTGGTTAACAAAACTAAACCGTTACCGTTGGGCGCGATTATATTGACACTACCTATCGTGATATCGGCACTTGTTCCTAATCCAGTAGCGTCAATGGTAAGGGGTAGAGCAAAATTACCAAAAGGTAACTGATTATCTTGAGGTGCTGCTGAAGCTATGCCAAAGGCAGTAGTTCCAGCTCGGATATCTAGGGTAGGTATTGTTGAGCCATTAATAGGGATTGGAGTTCCATCTGATAAGACAACGGTATCACCATTAATTGCATCTGCATTGGCCTCTATACCGGTGATTATGATATTAGCTATCGTTACACTACCCCCAGCAAAAATGTGCAGTGAAGGTCCAATGTAACCTGAAAAACTAACATCTCCACTTGCACGAATAATCGGGTCATAGGGACTTGACAAGTCTCCCATGTTACCATCTAACTGCTCAATGCGAAAATTGCCACCAGTCCAGTAGTGTGCATCTCCTCCAACCGAATTTGCGGAACGTAAAACCATATCCGCGCCAGAGAATAAACCACTGTTAGGATGATTCAAAGCAAAGATATCTACCCCTTGCTTACCTTCAATTAGTAGCTCTCCCCCAGCCTGAGCGATAAAAGGATGCGTTGCACTATCCCTTACCAGTACCGTATCCTGTGCCAGCAGATTCAGATCCCCTGTTGTCACCAGCAGACTTTCTACTAAACTCAGATTGCGGTTAGCTGAGAGAGTTACCGTCTCCCCTGCCACTTGATTCGCCACCACATCACCAACTTCTACCCCAATACCAGAATCTGACAACTGCACTTCTGTGGAGGTACTAACTGCCAATCCCAGCTCCTGATTCGCACCACTAGCTGTCAGCAATTCCGGTAATATTAGGGGGGTAATCGGCAGTAGATTCCCCTGTGCATCCGTAGGCGGTTCAACCTCCAAACTCAAAATCTGCCCAGCTTGGCTCAGCCGCAGCAAACTAGTTCCCGGAACCGCTGTTACCGTAATGTTGCCTCCCGGTGCTGTTAAAGTACCAGTACTGACAATTGTTCCCCCAATTAAAGCTAAATTCTGCCCTTCTGCCACTGCCAGATTACCACTATTAATAATCGCTCCAGCTGAAGAGCCATCAAAGCGAAAAGCATTAGGAGAACCGATTAAATTAGTATAGTCATTTCCTCCAAAAGCATTAAACCAACCACCAGCAAAACCAATACCGGTAGCGGTGGTAGCGGTAAAGTCAGCAGGAACATTGAGTTGAGCATGGTTGCCAAAGATAATTCCTGTGGGATTAAGTAAAAATAAGTTAGAGTTGCCCCCAGTAACTTGAATTAAGCCATTAATATAGGAAGGATTACCCCCAACTACTCGCCCCAGAATATTTTGAATTGCCGGTGAAGAGAGAAAATTAGCAATCTGACTGGCATCCAAGCCAAACTTTTCAAAACTGTGAAACAGGTTGTCTCCAGAGAGAGTACCACCTTGAATATCCCAGCGATCGCCATTAGGAATAACCATTGTACCAGTTCCATCCTGAGCCGGTGCGATCGCTTGAGCTAATACCATTGGTTGCACTTGTGCTGGTGTAGCTTGACTGACTTTGTCAAAGATTAAGGTAGGAATAATCAGGGCAGCAAATGGGTTCATGGGGTGAGGTAGTAGGTGTTAGGTGTTAAGTATTAGGGCGCAATTGTTGAGGGCGCACATTGATCGAAATTTGCCATCACACCCCACATTCGTAGGGGCGCACCGACGTGCGCCCATTGATACACCCATCGATACGCCCGTTGATACGCCCATTGATACACCCATCGATACACCCATTGCATATGCCCATCGATACACCCATTGCATATGCCCATCGATACACCCGTTGATACGCCCATCGATATGCCCGTTGCATACGCCCATCGATATGCCCATTGCATACGCCCATTGCATACGCCTATCACCAAGGGTTAACTGCATGCTAAAACACAATTTCTCTTAAGAACCGAACATTGAGGGCGCACGTCGGTGCGCCCCTACAGTAATCCATTATTTCGCTAATAGTACCCGCGATCTATCAGTAAATCTACTGAATTATTAAAGGTTTTTGTGGATATTTGTGACTAAATTTACTCAATTTTCCTGAGCTAACTGCATCAGTCAATTTTGGTTCAACTATTAACACTATAGAGGAACCAATAATTACTCCTCTACCAAAACTTGATGATTTTAGACAATCAGGAGAACAATGAAAAATCAAAAGGTACGCCGGATGCCGATCAGTTTATTATCGATTCAATTGCTACAAATACAAGCACTCAGTTTATTTCTAGCTATGCCACAGATGCATTGTTCTTTGACTTTGATAGCAGAAGACTCTCAGACAAGTCTAGTTCGCACAACTCTCCACTGTAGTTGCTCTAAACAAAAGTAACATTTTGGTTGTTTAGAGCAGGGGAGATGGCGGACTTTTTTAAAAAGTCCGCCATCTGGGGCATTTGTGCTCGCATCTGATCATCTCAGGTTTTGTTGAGATATATTAAGAAATTTCCTTGATTTTCCTGCGCCAACTGCATAACTGAATTTTTGTACTGCTATTTACTCTATGTAGGGGTCAAGTCTATGCCTCTATCAAAACTCAACAATTGTAGATTATCAAGGGAACAATAATGAATCGAAATGTGCCCACCATTATTAACGGTACTGCTGGCGATGACACCTTAGAAGGGACTCCGGGAATTGACTTACTCCTAGGTTTCAATGGTAACGATGTACTCCAAGGAAATCAGGGACACGATTTTCTGTTTGGAGGTTTAGGAAATGATAACCTCTATGGGGGTCAAGGACATGATTATCTGTTAGGAGGTATTGGAAATGATCTCCTTTACGGGGATGAAGGCAGTGATATCCTCCTTGGGGGTGAAGGAAATGATCATCTTTATGGGGGAACTGGCAGTGATATCCTCATCGGCGGTGA